>JASEGW010000100.1 GCA_030017825.1 bacterium
GGCGGCGAGCGTCAGCGAGCGGCGGCGGGGCGGAGCGGGTCAGTTCCGTTCAAAGTAGGTTCGGACTTTGTCATATAATTGCACCAAGAACAAGAAAATAGAAGATAGAAATAAGAGATTGAAAATCAAATTACAAAAGTCATAAAGTAAGGTAAATGAGTAAAATAACTATTCAGGTAAATGAGAATTTCTCAAAAGAATACAGAAAAAATATAGTTGCAAGAGAAGTTTTAGAGGATGTAGATGTTATTAGAAAAAAAGATATGATAGCTGTAAGAATAGACGGAATAGCGAAAGATTTAAATACAGAAATTAATCAAGATTGCAAGTTATCCTTTATTACTTTTGAAGACGAAGAGGGAAAAAAAATTTACAATCACAGCACTTCTCATATCCTGGCCCAAGCTGTAAGAAGTTTATATAAGAATGTAAAATTGGGAATTGGGCCGGCTATTAAGGATGGATTTTACTATGATTTTGATTTTAAGCATAGTATTGAAGATGGTGATCTTTTAAAAATAGAAAACTACATGCAAGAAATAATTAAGAAAGAATTGCCTTTTGAGAGAATGTTAATGTCCAAAAAAGAGGCTATAGATTTTTTTAATAAACAAGAAGATTCATATAAAATGGAGCTTATAGAAGAAATAGAGGGAGAAGAAATTTCTTTTTACAAGCAAGGAAATTTTGTAGATTTCTGTCGAGGTCCTCATGTTCCTAATACAGGATATATAAAAGCTTTTAAGCTTACTTCTTTGGCCGGAGCATATTGGCGAGGTGATGAAAAAAAAGCTATGCTTACTCGTATTTATGGTAGTGCTTTTGATTCTCAAGAAAAACTTAAAAAATATCTTGATAAAATCGAAGAAGCCAAAAGAAGAGATCATAGGAAATTGGGAAAAGAATTAGAAATTTTTAATATTTACGAAAATGCTGGAGCAGGGCTAATTTATTACCATCCTTATGGAAGTACGCTAAGACAAGAAATTTGTCAGTTATTGAGAGATGAACATAAGAAAAGAGGATATTTAGAAGTAGTAACTCCTCATATTGCTAAAATAGATTTATGGAATCGTTCAGGACACAGTGAATTTTATCGAGAAAATATGTATTTTTTGGAAATTGATAATGACCAATATGTGCTAAAACCAATGAATTGTCCTGGCCATATATTAATTTATAAAAGTAAAACTCGAAGTTATCGCGAACTGCCCATAAAATATTTTGAATTAGGCACTGTTTATCGTTATGAAAGATCTGGAGTGTTACATGGTTTATTGAGGGTTAGAGGGTTTACTCAAGATGATGCCCATATTTTTTGTATGCCCGAACAATTAAACGAAGAGATAAATAAAATTATAGATTTTGCTTTTTATATGCTTAATATATTTGGCTTTAAAGAGTTTGAAATATATTTGAGTACTCGTCCAGATAAATTTGTAGGAACTATAGAAAATTGGGAAAAAGCGACGAATGCTTTAAAAAATAGTTTAGAATCTCGTAATCTTTCCTATAAAATTGATGAAGGTGAAGGGGTTTTTTATGGGCCAAAGATTGATGTTAAGCTAAAAGATGCTTTGGGGCGTGCTTGGCAAGGACCTACTATTCAGGTTGATTTTAATTTACCAAATCGCTTTGAAGTAGATTATATTGATAGTAACGGCAAAGAATGCATGCCTATTATGATACATAGGGTAGTTTTAGGTAGCTTAGAGCGGTTTATAGGAGCTTTAATTGAACATTATGGTGGTGTTCTTCCTTTATGGCTGTCTCCTGTTCAAGTAAAGATTGCTACTATTGCAGAGCGGCATATAGGTTTTGCTAAGGAGATAGAGGTAGAATTAGAAAAAAATGCTATTAGATTTGAAAGAGATTATCGAAATGAAAAGATTGGTTTAAAGGTTAGAGAAGCCCAAATATACAAAGTACCGTATATGTTAATTATTGGAGATAAAGAAATTAAGGAAAACATGATTTCTGTTCGAAATTGTAGAAAGAATGACACAGAAACCATGTCGCATGAGCAGTTTTTAGAGAAAATATTAAAAGAAGCTAAAGAAAAATCTAAATAAAAAGCTATTTTTAAATTTAAATTTTGTTGACAATAGATAAGTTTTATGGTATTTTAAATAAATTTATAATCTTTTAAGATAAATATTAGTTTAAATTATACGTGGAGGTGGTAGGTAATTTTAAAGAAAACTCGAACTAATGAACAAATAAGAGAAGATAAAGTAAGACTAGTATCTAATGATGGGTCTCAAATAGGAGTTATTACTATTGAAGAAGCTTTGCGTTATGCAGAAAAAGAAGGGTTAGATTTAGTAGAAGTAGCCCCAGATGCTAATCCTGTAGTTTGTAGAGTAATGGATTTTAGTAAGTATATGTACGAGCAAAAGAAAAAAGCTCGAGAAAATAAAAAGAACCAAAAAATTGTACATGTTAAAGAGATTAAAATGAGACCTACTATTAGTGAACATGATTATCAATTTAAGTTTAGACATTTATGTAGATTTATTAATTCTGGAGATAAAACTAAAATTAGCATAAAATTTAAGGGAAGATCAATTGGTCACCCTGAGCTTGGAAGAAAGGTTTTAGAAAGAATTATTAAAGAAGCGTCTGAATTTACTGTGACAGAACAGATGCCTACTATGGAAAGACAAGATATGAGTATCATATTAGCTCCTAAAAAAGTTAAATAAAAAGTGGAGGAAGAAGTGCCAAAAATAAAGACTCAAAGAGGAGTTGCAAAAAGATTTAAGTTAACTTCTAAAGGTAAAATAAAAAGAAAAATGGCCTTTAAAAGCCATATTTTAACAAAAAAGTCATCTAATCGCAAAAGAAATTTAAGAAGAATGATTTTAGTAAGCTCTGCTAATGCAAAAAGTGTCAAGAAAATGTTGCCTTACGCCTAATTTACTAATACAAGAAATTCCTCACACAAACAACCCACTTTGTGGGGTGCCGCTAAATTCACAAAGATTAAAGAATTATAAATTTTCTTTGGTGGCTTTTGTATGATGTAATTTATTCTTATTTGTAAGCCTAAGGATAAATTTTTAACGATAATTTTTTCATTCTTTTACTACATTCTTTTACTATATAAGTTTTATTAATTATTGAGCAAGGAGAGGAAAAATGCCTAGAGTTTCCACTAATGTTGCCAGTCATGCCCGAAAAAAAAGAATCCTAAAAAAAGCTAAAGGATATTACGGAACTAGAAGCAGATGTTATCGCATAGCAAAAGAAGCTGTGATGAAAGCAGAGTCTTATGCTTATCGTGATCGTAAAGCTAAAAAAAGAACTATAAGAAGATTGTGGATTCTAAAAATTAATGCTGCTGCACGTCAGCATGGACTTTCTTATAGTGTTTTTATGAACAGATTAAAGAAAGCAGGTCTTGATCTTAATCGAAAGGTATTGGCTAATTTAGCAGTTAACGATGCATTAGCATTTACAAAGATAGTAGAAACAATAAGATAATAAAGTATCTTATAAAATTTTACTTTTTAAGTTTTAGGAGAACTTTATTAATAAAAAAGTTATTAAAAAAGAATTGAAACCGGCTCAAATACTAATTTTGAGCTTTTTTCTTTTGATTATAATAGGAACAATACTATTATCTTTACCTTGGGCAGTAAAAGGACCTTCTTTATATTGGGTAGATTCTTTGTTTACAGCTACTTCAGCTACCTGTGTTACTGGGCTTAGTGTTTGGGATACAGGTACAAAGTTTACCTTTTTTGGTCAAATAGTAATTTTGGTCCTCATTCAACTAGGTGGATTAGGTATCATGACCTTTTCTACTTTTTTTGCTGTTGTGCTAGGAAAAAAAATTACTATAAAAGATCATACATTAATAAAAGAATCCTTAAGCTCATTTGAAACAGAAAGAATAGTAATTCTTTTAAAATATGTACTTATTTTTACTATTTCTGCAGAGTTTTTAGGAGCTTTATGTTTATATTTTTGTTGGGAACAAAGCACGACTTGTTTTAATCCTATATATTGTTCTATATTTCATTCTGTTTCGGCATTTTGCAACGCTGGTTTTTCCTTGTTTACTAATAGTTTAATAGATTACAAGAGTAATAAAATTATTAATTTTATCATTACTTCTCTGATTATTTTAGGAGGTATTGGTTTTATTGTTATTAATGATCTAAGAGGAATTTGGAAAAGAAAAGACAAGTATAATAAAAAAGTTTCATTACATACTAAGATAGTAATTTTCTTAACTGTTTCCATAGTGTTATTCTCTACCTGTATGTTATTCATATTTGAAAATAATAATGCATTTTCTGGACTTACGCTATTTGATAAATTTCAAGCAGCTTATTTTCAAGCCATAACTTCTCGAACAGCAGGTTTTAATACTATTGACACAGCTTTATTGTCATCTGCAGGTCTATTTTTTATTATTATATTAATGTTTATTGGGGGGGCATCTGGATCTACTGCAGGGGGTATAAAAGTTAATACTCTTGGGGTTATTTATGGAATGATTAAGGCTATTTTTAAAGGGAGGGATAGAATAGAGTTATTTCATAGAACGATTTCTAGAAATATCGGGTACAAAGCTATTTCTATTTTAATTCTGTCCTTGCTGGTTGTAATTATAGGAGTTGTTTCTTTGCTAATTACCGAGAATATAAAAGGGGAAAGTATTCCATTTATTAATATTTTATTTGAAGTAGTATCAGCTTTTGGTACAGTAGGTCTTTCTACTGGAATTACTTCTAAATTATCTTTAATTGGTAAGTTGATTATTACTATGATTATGTTTGCAGGACGCATAGGTCCATTAACCTTAGCTTTGGCTATAACTGAAGAAAAGGTTAAGCTTGAATATCGGTATCCAGAAGAAAAGGTTATTGTAGGTTAATCATTATGGGAAGACAATTTGCTGTTATTGGATTAGGCCAATTTGGGATGAGTGTGGTAAAAACATTAGTAGCTGAAGGTTGCGATGTAATTGCTATAGATATTATTGATGAAAAAGTAAAAGATGCTAGTGAGATTACCGCTCATGCAGTTGTAATTGACGCTACCGAAGAGAAAGCTTTGCGCATGATGGGAATCTCTAATGTAGATGTAGCTATAATATGTATTGGTCAAAATGTACAAGATAGTATTCTAGTTGCTCTAATTCTAAAAGAAATGGGCATAAATACTGTTATAGCTAAAGCTTTAAATGAGCTTCATGGAAAAGTGTTAGAAAAGATTGGCGTTTCTAAGGTAGTTTATCCAGAAATTGATATGGGAGTAAGAATAGCTAGAGGATTGATATCTAGTAAAATTGTAGAGCAGATAGAAATTTCCTCAAAACATAGTATAGTGGAAGTTTTAGCACCAATAAGTTTTGTTGGAAAAACTCTTAGAAAAATTGATGCAAGAGTTAAATATGGAATTAACATTATTGCTATTAAAAGACAGTATGCAAAGGTAGATGATCAAGGAAATATAATCCAGAAGGATATTTTTGATATTACTCCTGCAGCAGAAGATATTATTGCAAAAGATGATATGCTTTTAGTTTTTGGCAATAATGATAATATTATAAAATTAAGGAGCTTAAAGTAATAATGTGAATATGAAATCTTGGCCAAACAGCAACAATAATTCCTAATTTTAAGTACTTAAGCATAAGTTTTTCGGTATTTAATCTGGATATTTTAAATCCGAAA
>JASEGW010000101.1 GCA_030017825.1 bacterium
AATAGCTAACTCCTTATTTTACAGAGGGTGGTTGTAAATTTTATTCAAACTTCAGATTAAACGGATTTAAAGCGTGGAGATTTTACATGGATGTAAAATCACGCTTTACCTCGCAGAGGCACAGGATGTGCTTTGAGAATGAGTGTAAGAAAGTTGTTTTTATTCTAATTTTTTTTATTTCTATAAGATCTTTTGATTAATAGGGAGTATAATTTAAAAGTTATTGGTTTGATTGAGGGTGTTTGTTTAGATGCTTATAAGCTGAGGAGGTGGCTACTCTACCCCTAGAAGTACGATCAATAAAGCCAATTTGCACTAAATATGGTTCGTACATATCTTCAATAGTTTCTACTTCTTCATACAAGGAAGTAGTGATAGTATTAATTCCAACAGGTCCACCTTTAAATTTATCAATGATGGTTTCTAAAATTTTCCTGTCCATACTATCTAATCCCATTTCGTCTATTTCTAATTTATTTAAACCTGCAATAGATAATTTTTGGTCAATAATTCCATTTCCTTCTATTTGAGCAAAATCTCTAATTCTTTTTAAAAGTCTATTGGTTATCCGAGGTGTGCCTCTAGATCGTTTAGCAATGTTACAAATTCCTTCTTTAGTTATTTCAATATTTAGTATATTAGAAGATCTTTCTACAATCTTTTTCATCTCTTCTTGGTTGTAAAAATTTAAACGATCTATAATTCCGAAGCGATCTCTTAGAGGAGAGGTTAACATGCCAGCACGGGTTGTAGCTCCAATTAAGGTGAACTTAGGAAGATCGAGCTTTATGGTGCGAGCTGAAGGTCCTTTGCCAATCATAATATCGATTTTAAAATCTTCCATAGCTTGATAAAGAATTTCTTCCACATTACGGTTTAGTCTATGAATCTCATCAATAAATAATACATCTAATGGAGTTAAATTAGTTAATATGGCAGCTAAATCACCAGATTTTTCTATAACAGGAGCAGAGATACTTTTTATACTTACATTTAGTTCGTGAGCTATGATATTGGCTAAAGTTGTCTTTCCTAAACCTGGAGGACCATAGAATAAAGCATGATCTAAAGGTTCATTTCGTTCTTTAGTGGCTTGAATATAAATTTGAAGATTTTTTGTAATTTTCTCCTGACCAATAAATTCTTTAAATTGAAGAGGACGTAGTTTTTTTTCAAAATCTTTTTCTTTATCTAGTAAAAATGAACTTTGGATCTCTTCAGCCATAAAACACCAATATAGTAAATTGCCAACAAAATATAATTCTCAAACAGATTAATCCTCTATATCTTCACAAATATCCCAAAGCTATTTTAATTATTTCTTCAATATCATTTAGCTGAGGCTGGTGTTTTCTAACTTTTTGTATGGCTATTATGGCTTCATTTTTCTTAAAGCCTAAAGAGACTAAAGCCATAATAGCATCATCAATTAAAGGTTTATCTTCTTTTTTTAGAAAATCGACTGCTTCAGATATTTTAAACTTCTCTTGTAATTCTATTATTATTCTTTGAGCGGTCTTTTTACCTATTCCACTAAAACTAGTTAGAACTTGTACTTCTCCCTTGCCAATAGCCATTTTAAAATTTTCTAAGGAGGAAATTTGAGATAAGATAGAAAGAGCGCTTTTTGGACCTATTCCTGAAGTTGACTTTAAAGATAAAAATAATTCCCTTTCTTCGCAAGTGGCAAAACCATATAAATTAAGAGAATCTTCTTTAACTACTAAATGAGTATATAGAGCTATTTCCTTAAATTTATCAGGAAGTTTATGGTAAGTAGATAAGGGAATTTGAATTTTGTATCCAATGCCACCATTATCTATAACTACAGAGGTTGGTAATTTTTCAACTAAATTTCCTCTAACACTGTCAATCAAACGCTATTCCTTTCTAAAGTATCAGTCTTCAAGTTATGAGCACAACAAATAGCAGCAGCTAAAGCATCGGCAGCATCGTCAGGGTAGAGTGGTTTTTTTAAATTGAGCAATAACTTTACCATTTCCTGAACTTGATCTTTTTTAGCATATCCAAAGCCAGTAACAGCTTGTTTTATTTGCAAAGGAGTATATTCTTTAATCTTTATATTCTGCTTGCTTCCTGCTAAAATTATTACACCTCTTGCTTGACCTACATTTAAAGCAGTTTTAGCATTCTTGCAAAAAAATAACTCTTCTACAGCCATGACTGTAGGTTTATAGCTTTCTATTAACTCGCTAACCTTATCGTAGATTTTATTTAATCTTCCAGAATATTCTTTGTTGCTGGAAGTAACAATACATCCATAAGTTACAATTTGCAAACTATTGCCATTATGGTTAATTATTCCGTAGCCTGTATTAGCTAAACCAGGATCTATACCTAAAATTAACAAAAATTAAGTTTCCTCAATTTCTTTTAGTATTTCATCAGGAATGTCAAAATTAGCATAGACTTGTTGCACATCATCATCATCATCTAAATACTCAATTAGCTTTAAAAGTTGCTCTGCTGTTTTTTTATCTACATTGATAAAATTTTGAGGAATCATGGTTAAATTAGCTGTTTCAATTTTAATTCCTTTATCTTCTAAGACTTTTCTTACTGTTTCTAATTTTGAAACTTCGGTATATACTTCATAAAAATCTGATTCTACCTTATAATCTTCAGCTTCTGCTTCCGTAGCAACATCAAGAAGGGCTTCTTCTGAAATTTCATTTTTATTAATAGTTATATATCCTTTCTTATTAAATATCCAGGATACACAACCAGATTCTCCTAAATTTCCACCTCTTTTAGAAAAAGTGCTTCTTATATTAGATGTGGTTCTATTTTTGTTATCTGTCATGGCCTCTACTAATATGGCTACCCCTCCAGGACCATAACCTTCATACATTACTTCTTCGAAAGCTGCTCCTTCACAAAGTTCTCCGCTGCCTTTCTGGATAGCTCTCTTGATATTATCTGAAGGCATGTTGCAATCTTTAGCTTTTTGTATTGCTAAACGTAGTCTGGCATTTCCCTCTAAATCAGAGCCCCCTAATTTTGCAGCAACACTAATTTCTTTAATCAATTTAGAAAAGACTTTACCTCTTTTAGCATCAGTTGCTGCTTTTTTATGTTTTATACTTGACCATTTTGAATGTCCTGACAATTTTTATTCCTGCCTTAATCTTTTTAGATTTATTGTATATAATAAGATGACAAATAGTTAAATAACTTAAATCATTTATCTAACTAACCTGAGTTCGATTTAAATATAAGTTTAAGGGTTAATATTTTCCGTTAAGATTTTAATTTAGCGAAGAAATATTAATCCTTAAACTTAAATAAAGGAACATATTCTTATGTCGAGCTCAGATTAACTATTACTTACCAATTTAAATTATTCTTCTTTTTTAGCTTCTTCAATGATTTGTTCTGCTAAGTGAAGTGGCACTACTTCATAATGGACAAATTCCATAGCATGCATACCTCTTCCTTGTGTAACTGAACGGAGAGTAGTAGAGTACTTATACATCTCTGCTTCTGGCACTAAAGCAGTTACTACTTGCAACCTTCCTTCAGAATCCATTCCTTGTATCTTCCCTCTTCGGCTATTTAAATCGCTTATGATATCACCCATGTATTCTTCTGGAACATATACGTTTACTTTCATGATTGGTTCTAACAAAACAGGTTTAGCTTGGTCGAAAGCTTTTTTAAAGGCAAAAGAACCAGCAATTTGAAAAGCTAAATCAGAAGAATCAACATTATGGAAAGACCCATCATATAAGGTTGCCTTAATATTAATAATAGGATAATTAGCTAAAATTCCTTTAGCCATAGCATCTTTAACTCCTTTTTCTACAGCAGGAATATATTTAGCAGGTATGGCTCCCCCAAAAATATTATTTACAAATTCAAAGGATTCTTCTCCATACAAAGGCTCAATTTCTAAAAAAGCATGACCATACTGACCTCTGCCACCAGACTGTTTTTTATACTTTCCTTCAGCTTTAGCCTTTCCTTGGATGGTTTCTCGATAAGCAATCTTAGGCTTGCTTAAATCAATTTCTACTCCAAACTTTGTTTTTAGCTTTGATAACATTACTTCTAAATGAAGCTCTCCCATACCAAAGATCATAGATTGCTTAAGCTCATGATTATGTTTTAAGGCAAAAGTAGGATCTTCTTCTGATAGTTTAATTAGTCCAGTACCCATCTTTTCTTGATCGGCTTTAGTTTTAGGATGAACAGACATAGAGATTACTGGTTTAGGAAGATTAACTTTGTCAAAAACTATAGGTTTGTGAGAATCACACAAAGTATCGAATATGGAAGTGTTTTTTAATTTTACTAAGGCGGCAATATCTCCTGCTTCTACTTTACTAATATCTTCTCGGTTTTTACCATTTATAAAACAAATATGGCCTACTTTTTCCTTGGATGTTTTAGTAATATTATAAATTTCGCTACTTGAATTTAAAGCTCCAGAGAATACTCGAAAATAGGTAAGTTCTCCAATATGAGGATCGGTTTCTATCTTAAAAACAAAAGCAGAAAAAGAGTCTTCCGTAGTAGCTTTTCTTTCTTCTTCTTGTTTAGTTAAAGGATTAATTCCTTTAATACTTTTCCTTTCTTCTGAAGAAGGCACAAAATCTGATAAAAAATCGAGTAATTTAGGTACAGCTATATCATTAAGAGCGCTTCCACATAATACAGGAGTGATATTTCCACTGACTACACCTAACTTTATTCCATTATAGATTTCTTCTGGAGTAAACTTTTTTCCTTCTAAATATTCTTCAGTCAATTCATCGTTAGTTTCAGCTATCTTTTCTATTAATTTTTCTCTGTATTCTGAGGTTTTATCATTTAACTCTTTTGGTATTTCTTCTTGAATTACTTTTCCATCTTGATATATCAAAGCCTTCATTTCTATAAGATCCACAACACCTTTAAAATTCACACCTTCCCCTATGGGCATTTGAAAGAGAGTTGCCTGAGAGCCGAAGCATTTTTGGATTTGATTTACTTTTGCATAGAAATCAATATTTTCTTTGTCTAATTTATTTATAAAGATTATTTTAGAAATATTTTCCTCTTCGGCATATTTCCAAGCTACTTCTGTACCTACCTCTACTCCTGAAGAAGCATCAATTACTATTAAAGCTGATTCTACAACTCGAAGAGACCTTATCATTTCTCCAATAAAATCAGCATATCCTGGAGTATCAATAATATTTATTTTGCTTTTATTCCAGTTTAAATTCACTAAAGATGAGTTTACACTTATTTTTCTTTTTATCTCTTCGGGGTCAAAGTCTGTAAAAGAACTACCATTATCTACCCTTCCTAAGCGGTTAACAACTTTAGCATTATATAATATAGCTTCAACTAAAGATGTTTTTCCTGCTCCACCATGAGCTACAATAGCTACATTCTTTATAACATTTTTGGACATATGTACCCCCTGTTTAAAATTTAATAAAATATAAAATATAATAATTTTGCTTGCTTGTCAAGGAAATAACAGTGGACTAATGAAGGCTAAAAAATTTTACAAAACTAAATTCAGACTTTTTAATATACTTTCTATTTTCTGTATTCTGTAGTTTATATTCTGTTCTCTATTTTTTACACTCTGATTTCTATATTAGACTTACTGCGAAATAACAGCAATAGATACAAAAAAGCTTATAGATGC
>JASEGW010000102.1 GCA_030017825.1 bacterium
CAGGCATCTATAAGCTTTTTTGTATCTATTGCTGTTATTTCGCAGTAAGTCTAATTAAGTAGAATTATTGCAGCAATTAGATCAACTTAAAAAGTTAAATTTTCCAACCCCTTGCAATTTGTCTCTAAATATTGCATAATTATAAATAATCAATAGAATAGAATAACTTTTGAATAAAAGAATTAAGGAAATGGCAGAGGATTGCATAATATAAGAAAAAATAAGTTTTATAAAATTGTAAAGTCAATAAAAATTAAAACAAAGTTATTTTTGAGTGGACTTAACAAGAGAAAGATATTATAAGAAAGGGGAAAAAGTTGGAGGGAATAAAGAAAGAGAATAAAAATGGTAAAGTAAATGAGCAAAATAATAAGAGTGTTGCATTAAATGAAGATTTTTTGGAGAAAAATCTTCATGATTTTTTAATTATTAATAGAATAAATAAGATTATGTGTTCTTTTTTAGATCATCAAGATGTTATAGATTCTATTATTGCTCTGACTAATGAAGTGATCGATACTCAAGCGGTAGCTATTATCGTTAAAGATGACCAAAAGGTAAAGATTACTTTATCTATAAGCGATTTACTTGACAAGAAATTAATAGAAAATTTTAAGACTTTATCATTAAATTCTTTTAGTGAAAAAGAGAGAGTAAAGATAGAGTTAAATGACGTAGAAGTAATTCTACGAGAAAATCCTTTAAAGGTAGGAAAATATGTAGAAGATAATTTTAATTCCTTCCATTGTGTTCCTATTACCATTACGGAAAATACTTATGGTTTTCTATCTATTGGTGGTCTAAATAAAGATGCTTTTAGTACTGAAAGCTTGAGGTGTTTATCAATATTAGGTAGTTATTCTTCCGTAGCTATTGGTAATTCTATTTTGCGCGATAAAATAGAAGAACTTGCTATTATAGATAGCCTTACTGGAATCTATACCCATGGTTATTTCAGAGAAGCTTTACGACGAGAAATCAGACGTGCAGAAAGATATGATTCTTCTTTCTCTGTTATAATGTTAGATATAGATGATTTGAGTAAGATAAATAATTCTTATGGTTACTTAGAAGGGGATCGAATATTAAAAATGCTTGCTTTAGAAATAAAAGATAAAATTATTAGGGAAATTGATATAGTAGCTAGATATGGAGGAGAGGAATTTGTTATTGTCTTGCCAGAGACCAATAAAGTAAGGGCTATGGTGGTAGCAGAACGTATAAGATCTCAAGTTGAACTAAAAGATTTTTATATTTCAGGAGTTAACTTTAAAATAACTGCTAGCATGGGAATATCTAACTTTCCATTAGATGCCAAAAGTGAAGCAGAATTAATTAATGCAGCTAATTTTGCCTTATTAAAAGCAAAAGAACAAGGTAAGAATAGAATTGTACGAGCATAAGATTAGAAGACAGATGACAGAAGAGAGATTTAAAAAATTTCTGACTTCTAATCTGTGTCTTTGTGTGTTTTGCAAGAAAACAATTAAATTTATCGGCCTGGATAATCCAGGCTTTTTTTATAGACTTTTTCTTAATTTTCGAGCCATATTGTATTATTAAAATTTCAATTAATGCTCAAAAATATTAATCCTTAAACTTATATTTAAATTGAACTCAGGTTAATTTAAATAGTGTTCTGCGATAGTCTGATATTCTCTTACAAATAACTACAAGGATTGTTCCTACACTACATTTATTCTAAAATGTAAAACAAAACTTGTCATTATCTAAATTGAAACTACAAAGCTCTTCAGCTTATCATACAACACTAAGCTAAGTTAGGTTATTAGAAATTAAATGGAGAGTTTATGAATAATCAGGAAATAAAGGTTAAGCCAGCTAGAAGGATTGGAGAGGTAATAATTCTGCCTGAGAAAAGAATTCCTGCTTTAGTTGAAACCGAAGTATTAGTTGTAGGAGGGGGCGTTGCAGGAATTGCTGCAGCTATAGCTTGCGCTAGAAGCGGAATTAAAACCATACTTGTAGAAAGATACGGATATTTAGGAGGAATGGCTACAGGAGGACTAGTGTTAAGCATGGAGGGATTTGGAGATGGCGAGAAACAAGTTATTAAAGGAGTAGCTGCTGAAATAGTAGAATGTCTAAGCGGGGCAAAAGAATTCAATAGGTATAGCAACGGTTTTGATGGTACTTTTGACCCAGAAGCCCTAAAATATATTGCCTTAAAATTGCTTTTGAATGCAGGTGTAAAACTTTTATTTCATGCTTATTTTACTGACGCTATTGTAAATAGAGATAAAATAGAGGGAATAATTATTTCTACAAAACTTGGACCAAAAGCCATTTTATCTAAGGCTGTTATTGATGCTACTGGAGATGGAGATGTATTTGCTTTTTCTGGAGCTTTATATGAAAAGGGACTTAAAGGAATTGGGTTAAATTTTAGATTGGGAAATGTAGATTTAGATTTAGCTGATAAGTTTAGAAAAGAAAACCAGAAAGAATATGAAAAGCTAAATAGGAAATTAGCAGGAGAAGGCGGATTTGAACCCCATGTCTATCCTACTGTAAAAAAAGGGATTGTTTGGTGGAACAACATGCTTTCTCCAGAAGATGGTTTGAATGTAGAGGCTTTAAGTAAGATGGAAATTTTGCTAAGAGAAAAGATTAATACAACTTTAAAATTTATGAAAAATAATTTTCCAGGATTTAAAGATGCTTATTTAATAGATACTTCTCCTCAGTTGGGGATTAGAGAAACCAGAAGATTGATAGGTGAATATGTATTAACAGAAAAAGATGTTCTTAAGGGCAAAAGATTCAGCGATGCTGTAGTGCATGCTGGTTATTTAGGAAAAATAGGTGTTGGGTATGATATACCTTATCGGTGTCTTCTTCCTAAAAATATTGAAGGATTAGTTGTAGCCGGAAGATGTATTTCTGTGGATCATTATACACAAGATGCTATTAGAATTATTGCCAATTGTTTTGCTATTGGAGAGGCAGCTGGGTATGCGGCTACTATTTCCATTAAAGAGAAAACTAGCCTCCATGATTTAAACACAGAAGAGTTAAAGAAATTATTGATAGCGAATGATATATTTTTGAATTAAACAAAGAATCCTGTCTTGTATCTATTATAATAAATGTAACTTTTTTCCAAGTTTAAAGAAATAATTTGTACTTCCTTAGCTATTTCAGACTTCCATTATATTAAAATGGCATGCCTTAGATAGCTAAAGTAAAGTAAGGACTTAACTTATGTTGGCTTGAAATTAAGCTACCTTATAGATCAAGACAGGATTTGTGCCTTTATTTAAAGTATGACATATAATTATTTAATTTTCAAGAAAGCTTAGAAAAAAACATAAGGAGTGAAAAGATATCAAGGATAAAGAAGAGGAGTATTAATGTATTAGAGCGATATTTGTCAGAAAATTTAAACTTAAAACCTATTTTGAGTTGAATAACAAAAGATTTATGTTCAAATATTTAATCACGATTTTTTGTTTAGATTAATATGCTTAACAAATATTTCATTATGTGATAATATTAAACTATGTTAATAATTATTAGTGTCATGTGCAACTTATTGAGTTTTAATCGAGTATAAGTTTTAAAATTAAACATGAGATTAGTTATTTAGTGAAAATATCGTGAAAAAATTTGAAATATTTGAACATACAGCTGATATTGGGATTGTTGCTTATGGGGTAGATCTAAAAGAAGTATTTAATAATGCTGCTTATGGTATGTTTAGTTTGATTACAGATTTAAATAAAGTAACCAAAGATGTAAAGATCAATGTTCGCGTTATGGGTAGAAATTTATCAGAGCTTTTGGTAACTTGGCTGTCAGAGCTTTTATATTATCATGCAGTTGAAGATATTTTCTTTGTTGACTTTAAAATAAAAACTCTTAACGAAAGAAGCATCCAAGCTATAGCTTATGGTGAAGAATATAATCCTGACCGCCATGAGATAATGCGGGAGATTAAGATTGTTACTTACCATGAATTAAAAATTGAGCATGAAAATAAACGTTGGAAAGCTCAAATCATATTTGATGTCTAAAATAGCAAAATGAATAGAGATAGTTGGCAGGGTCCTTTAATTAGGGTTGATGAATATAGATGGCAAATTCCTAAAAGCTTTAGAACAGGAATGAAGGTGCCTGGTCTAATTTATGCTGATGAAGAGTTGCTTCATCACATTAGAATGGATAAAACTCCAGAACAAGTTGCAAATGTAGCTCATTTGCCAGGAATTGTAAAATATTCATTAGCTATGCCAGATATTCATTGGGGATATGGCTTACCTATTGGCGGAGTAGCAGCTTTTGATATTAACGCAGGAGGGATTATATCTCCAGGAGGTGTAGGCTCTGATATAAATTGTGGCGTACGAGCGCTAACAACAAAATTAAAAATAGAAGATATTAAAGATTATATAGAAGAGATAGTTCAAGCTTTATTTTATGCTATTCCCTCAGGATTAGGGTCCAAAGGTCGCATAAAACTTACTAAAAAAGAATTAGAAGAAGTTTTAACCAAGGGTTCTAAGTGGGCAATAAAAAAAGGATATGGAGAAGCGCAAGATCTTTTGCATACAGAAGAGGAAGGAGCTTTACCTAATGCTAATCCAGATAATATAAGCGATCGAGCTTACGAGAGAGGACTTAGACAGTTGGGCACTTTAGGGTCAGGAAATCATTTCTTGGAAATCCAAGTTGTAGAGGAAATTTACGAGAAGAATGTTGCTTCTATTTTTAATTTAAAAAAAGATTATATTGTCATAATGATTCATTCTGGTTCGCGAGGCTTGGGCTATCAAGTTTGTGAAGATTATCTTCGTTTTATGAGAGAGGTTTCTGAGAAATACAAAATATATCCTCCAGATCGCCAACTTTGTTGTGCTCCTTTGAATTCTCCAGAAGGCAAAAAATACCACTCTGCTATGTCATCAGCGGCTAATTATGCTTGGGCAAATCGGCAATGTATTATGTACTGGACAAAAGAAGTTTTTGGAAAAGTATTACAAGCTTCTCCTAATGATTTAAACATACAACTTCTTTATGACGTAGCTCATAATATTGGAAAAATTGAAGAACATGAAGTAGCTGGAAAGAAACTAACTCTTTGCGTTCATCGCAAAGGAGCAACTCGTGCTTTTCCAGCAGGACACAAAAATGTTCCTGAAAAATATAAAACAGTAGGTCAACCAGTAATTGTGCCTGGCGATATGGGAAGAAGTTCGTTTATACTAATAGGAACTGAAAAAGGCATGGAAGAAACTTTTGGCTCTGCTTGTCATGGAGCAGGGAGGCTTATGAGTAGAACTAAGGCATTAGAGACTACTAGAGGTAATAAGGTAATAGAAGATTTGCATAAAAAAGGAATTGTCATAAAATCTGCTAGTTATAAGACTATTGCTGAAGAAATGCCAGAAGCTTACAAGGATGTTTCTGATGTGGTAAATGTGCTTCATGAGGCAGGAATTTGTAGAAAGGTAGCTAAGCTTAGACCTTTGGGAGTAGTTAAGGGGTAGAAATAGATAACAGATATTAGATAGGAGATATTAGATAATAAGTACTTGAGCATAAGTTTTCGGTATTTAATCTGGGTATTTTAAATCCGAAAT
>JASEGW010000103.1 GCA_030017825.1 bacterium
CTAATTTCAATTAATGCTCAGAAATACTAATTTTTAAACTTAGATTTACGCTGAGTGGTTACATTTTATGAAAAATACTATTTTAGTGGCAGATGATGAATCACATATTTTAAGAGTTCTAAAGTTTAATTTAGAAAAAGAAGGCTATAATGTTTTTTTAGCTATAGATGGCAAAAAAGCTTTAGAAATGGCCTTTACAGAAATCCCTAATTTAATTATTTTAGATATTACGATGCCTAAACATTCAGGATACGAAGTTTGCTCTATCTTAAAAAATGACCCTCGGACTAAGCTTATTCCTATTATTCTGCTTACGGCTAAAGCAGATGATATAGATGGAAAAAAAGGATTTATGATAGGAGCAAATTCCTATGAAACCAAACCTTTTAGCCCTAAAGCGCTACTTCAAAAAGTAAAGAATCTTTTAGAGAAGAATTAATAAAGTTAACTAGTTAATAAAGGAGATTATTTAATTAATGGAAGATAAAGCTCGTTTAGATGCTTTAGAAGAAATGGAAGAAAAATTACGTCTTATGGAAGAAGGCATTGCTGATAATGAAATTTCCACTTTAGATGCTATGGAAAAACAATTAAAACATTTAGAATCCTCTTTAGAAAAAATACGAGCAGATTATGATCCAAGTTTAGACGGTAAAATAAAATTAGAATTTGCAGGAAATAAGACAGAAGCTTACATTACTATTACTCCTCCTAAGATTGGAGGAAAAAGAGTCACTTTTGATGATGTTTGGGAATTATTAAATCAAGAAGATATTAAAAGAATTGACGAACAAGCAATTAGAAAATCTTTAAAATATCATGCTTTTCATGAAAAAATCTTAATCGCTAAAGGAGCACCTTCAGAACATACAGGAAAAGAAGCTTACTTTGCTTATCAATATGGAAAGGAAGTAGTAGCTGAAGATAAATTAGAAAAAACCACTATTTTTGAGGAAGTGCAATCTGGGCAACTTGTTTTTTATAAAGTCCCTCCTACTTATGGTAAAGGAGGAGTATCGGTAACAGGCAAAGAAATTCCACCTCATCCTGGTAATGATATTAAAATTACTGCTGGATGTAATATATTTATTTCTGAAGATGGAACAAGAGGATATGCTTTAACTCGAGGTTATGTTTCCTGGGAAAATGATGTAGTTTCCATTGAAAAAGTAAAAGAAATTGAAGGAAATGCTGATTTTATGATAGGAGATATAAATTTTAAAGGAAAGGTTCATGTTCATGGCTCAGTATCAGATGATATAACTATTAACGCTACTGGAAATATAAGAGTAGATGGAAAAGTAGAAGATGCTAGTCTAGGCTCCGAGGGAAATATTTATGTAACGCAAGGTATCTCTGGCACTTCTACTAGAAAAGAGATTAGAGCTAAAGGAAACATATTTGCAGAAAGTATGGAAATGTTAACTGTGACAGCTGGAGGAAATGTAATTGTTAATAAAAACATAATAAATTGCAATATTACTGCTAATAAAGTGATTATTACCGAAAGTGGCTCTCGTATAGAAAGAGGAAAAATTTTAGCTCGGGAAGTAGATGCTCCTAACATTGGCTCTAAAGAAAAACTCGTAGCCGTTTTAAACATTCAAGGCAAAGTTTCTGTAAGTGAAAAAATTTATCCTACCACAAAATTAACTATTGAAAATATTGATTATCCTCTCTCTAAGGAAGAAGAAATCATAACTTTTATTACCAAAGAAGGTAAGATAGAAAAAATAGAATATGAGCAAATTCCTCCTGTGGAAGAACCTCTCCATTATGAAATGCCTAAAAATATCGATACCTCTACCATTATCCCCTTTGTAGTCTTAAAAGTATCATCACTAGCAGAGGCTAAAGAAAAAGGAGCATTCTTTTTAGGCTTTAGTAGAGATAACATAAAAATACAAGAAATTTCCCAAGGCATTAATGAAGAAGGTAACCCTATATATAATTTAAGAGTTTTTTCTAAAGATATACCAGAACCATATCCTTGGGACAGCAAAGAAGAAGTTAATGTAGAACCTGTTGATGGTTATTATAGATTAATTCCAGCTAATGAAGGATTGTATCTTACTGTTTACCCTCCAGAAGGAAAAGGAAAAAGCGTTGAAGAGGAAAAAATATTAACAGAAATAAAAGAAAAAGAATATGAAGAAGTAAATTTTCAACTATTAAGTGAAACTGTAAAAAGAGCTACTGGTGCTCCAATCATTATAGCTTCAAAACAACATAGTGATATTGATGGCCAAGTAATTGTAAATGTTTCTGAAGGTTTCACTAAAGCTTCTATAACCATGATTCCCCATCAAAAAGGAGGAGATGCTGTTAAATTTGATGATGTTATAAAATCCTTAAAAAAACAAGGAGTTACCGATTTTATAAAGACAGATGTTATTAAAGAAGCTCTTCGAGATAACAAGTTCAACGAACCTATAGTAGTAGCCGAAGAACTTCCTCCGGAATCTGGACCTGATGCTAAAATTGAAATTACAATCAGAACTGATACTTCTCAAGTAGAACTATCTGAAGATGATCATGGTCGGGTTGATTTTAAGGAAAAAAGTAGTATTGAAAATGTTACCAAAGGACAACTTTTAGCTATACTGGTACCTATTGAAAGTCCAGGTACTCCTGGAAAAAAAATTAATGGAGAAGTAATTCCTCCTCCGCCACCTCAAGAGACAAAATTACCTGCAGGAAAAAACACCAAAATATCTGAAGATGGAAAAGAACTATATGCAACCATTGATGGTCAAGCTACTTACATTGCTAATAAAATAAATATAGAGCCTATCTTTGAGGTAAAAGGTAATGTAAATATGGCTACCGGAAATATTGATTTCTTGGGAACGGTAATTATTAAGGGTAGCGTCTTAGATGGATTCAAAGTAAAGGCTGAAGGAGATATTCAAGTAAGTGAATCTGTAGAAGCGGCTACTCTCTCCGCTGGAGCCAATATTAATATCAACGGAGGAGTTTTAGGAAAAAACAAAGCTAGCTTATTTGCAGAAGGAGACATCACTGCCAAATTTGTAGAAAATGCTCATCTTACATCAAAAGGAAGTATAATTGTGAGTGAATTTATCCTACATAGTTTTTTAGATGCAGGCAAAGCTATAACTGTAACTGAAGGAAACAAAGGATTTTTAATTGGAGGAAAAGCTAGAGCATCAGAAGAAATTAATGCTCAAGAAATTGGATGTTCTATTTCCACTAAAACTACTGTTGAAGTTGGAATAAGTCCTCGAGTAAGAGAACAATTAAAGCAATTAGAAGATATATATCAAAAAGATAACAAAAAATTTGAACGGATAAAATTAGATATTATTACTTTAAAAAATTGGCAAAAAGAAAAAGGAAACTTGTCTCAAGAAAAAGAGCAGCTTTTAGTAAAACTTATCAAACTGCAAAACTTACTTACCATGAAGTTACGTTCCTATGCAGAAAGAAAAGAAATATTAGAAACTCAAATTGCTCGCTCTGATAAAGGCACCATTAATGTTATAAAATCTGTATACCCCGGTACTATTATTGCCATTAGAGCTGCCACCAAAACAATAAAAGAAGTAATAAAATCTACTACCTTCTTTTTTGAAAATAACGAAATTAATACTAAAGATCGCAGTGAAATCCAGGAATAGCTTATTAGGTGTTTTTAAAAATACTAACTTTTACTTTAAATATTTCTGATAATTGGCAAAGCGTTTTGCAATAAGTTGAAAAATTTTGTAATTTTAATTCTATCAAGAAATAGAAAAATTTTTATTCGCTTACGTCCAAAAGAACAAAGTCCCACTATAAACTATGAATATAAGAAAATTAAAGAAAGTAATTTTTGATAGAAAAAAATGTGAAAGCATAACAAAAGATTTTTCTACACTTATGGCTATTCCTCATCAGAAACATCCTACCTTAAAAAGATTAGTCAACAATTTGGTTTCTGAGCTTTCTAAAAAAGAAAAAGAGCTTGAAAATTTATCTTCTGAGGTAAGCAATATATATGAAGAGATAGTCTTGCTTTACCGGGTAAGTGAAGATATTATTTCATTAGTTAATTTAAATGAAATCCTATATACCATAATTTCTTACGCCTTATCCCAAGTAAATGCATCTCAAGGCATTATTATTCTGAGCAATAAAGAAAAAAACGAATTTGAGATTAAAGCTAGCCTGGGATTTGAAAATTTAGTTGTAAAAGGGAAAAAAATCAACTATGAAGACACTGTTTTTAAGAGAGTTATTGCTAGTGGAAAAACATATATAGAAAATAATCTAGAGCATAACTCATCTGTTATTAGAGATTTTTCTTTTAAAAACATTTTAGTATCGCCTCTTCGAACTAAAACTATAAATATTGGATATCTTTGTCTTTTTAACAAGCCTATTGACTATGATTCTTTAGACTCGAAAATAATTACTATCTTAACCAATCAAACATCTATCTCTATAGAAAAAGCTTTTCTATATGCTGATCTCCAACATCTTTTTTTAGAATCAGTAGAAGCTCTTTCTTCAGCTATTGATGCTAAAGATCATTACACTCATGGACACTCTTACAGAGTAGCTCAATTTGCTTTATTACTTGCAAATAAAATTGGACTTCCTTTGGAAAAAAAGAAGTCTATTCATTTAGCAGGTCTTTTACATGATATAGGGAAAATCAAAACTCCTATGGAGATACTTCACAAACCAGATGTTCTAACTAAGGATGAGTTTGTAGAGATCAAAAAACATCCTCAGGTTTCCACTGATATCATAAAACATATTAAAAAATTAGAAACTGCTCTTCCAGGAGTTCTTTATCATCATGAACATTATTCTGGAGAAGGATACCCGAGTAAGCTAAAAGGAGAAAATATCCCCTTAGAGGCAAGAATTCTTTGCATTGTAGATTCTTTTGATGCTATGATTTCTGAACGTTCTTATAGAAGCAAGATGACTGTCAAACAAGCTTTACAAGAACTATACAATTATTCAGGAACTCAATTTGATCCAAAATTAGTTGAGGTTTTTTCTTCTCTATCTAAAGCTATAAATAAAATGCTTAAAAACCATAAAATTAAAAATACTTCAAAGAAAATAAGCTAAATCTTTCTTTTACATTTTAGGCAATTTAAACTCCCTGGTGGATTTAATGCTTCACAATTTGGGCACACCACTGAAACACCCACGCTTTCATGGCAAAATGGACAATTAATATTTCCTAACTTTTTCTTACCACAATGCATGCAATTTATCAATCTTCCTTTAGGTCGAAAAATTAAATATAAGGGAAAGAAAAGAATTGTAAACAATGCTCCAGCTGACCAAAATATAACGTTAATGCCTCGTTTTTTCCCATCAAAATAAATCCATATTGCTATTGCTATATTTATTAGACTTAACCAAAATCTCAATGACTCCACCAAATTAAATTAATTCTATAGAAGGTATGTTTCTTTAAGCGGACTTAAAACATGAGGATCTTACTAAGACCTTTTAATTAATAGAAAGTATAAGTAGACTTTAAATTTCTTATTAATCTGAGTTCGATTTAAATATAAGTTTAAGGATTAATATTTTTGAGCATTAA
>JASEGW010000104.1 GCA_030017825.1 bacterium
GGAATTATAGCATTTTTGTAAAATAACTGATTTATTTCGCAGTAAGTCTAATGAAGAAACTATTAATATTAATAATAATTTTCATTCTAACTTTAGGTAGTTCTTTTGTTGGGCAGGTTTAATTGAGGAGGTAGATAAGCTATCTGAAGAAGAAGTGCTTATTTTAGAAGATAAGTTACTTGCAAAAGTTAACAAACCTTTACCAGAATGGTTCTTTACCAAATGTGGTGGTGGGGGTGAGACTATTTGGGCTGTTAACGATAAAATTGCTTTAGGGTTATTTGGAGCAGGTGGTGGTGCAGAGAAGAAGAAAGAGGTTTCATCTAGTGTATATGAAAGAATAAGTGTTGGTTTTGGAACATTTCAGGGGCTTTTAAGCTATAAGCCTATAATTAGCAAGAAATGGATTATTGCTACAAAATTTGGATTGGGTTATTTCGGAGGTGGATATACAATTAAGAAAACAGATGATACTAACGAAAAGACATGGGAGAGAAGTTGGGATGGTACTACTTTTGGCGGAATGTGTCAGCTTGATTTAAGATATAAACTGAACAAAGTCTTGTCAGGAGGAGTTACATTAGGTTACATCTCTGCGAAGATAGATGACCTTGAAAGATGTGAATCTGAAAAGGATGACTTAAATGCATATAAACTGGACTTAAGCGGTCCTTACTTTGGCATGATTTGGGGAGTACGATTCTAACTATAGAAAAAAGAAGAAAACAAGAAATGAAAAACAAATTTACTACATTCAGGATACTAAAGTTCGTGGGGTTTTTATTAAGTTGATCAAATTTGATCATTGTCATTTTTAGAGAATTGTCCATAGGTTACATTATATCGCATAGTCACTTTATGGATAATTCTCTTTTTTTATATTTAATCTTTTACCTTATATTAAATGTTCTTCAGATTTGTGTTTTTATATTTGCGTTAAAAGGTTTGCAAATTTCTAAATATAGAAAAAGCCACGGGAAATTGAGCACAAAATTTTTATCTTTCCCGTGGCTATCCGATAACGATAATATTCCACTCTATAAATTAAGCTGTTATATCTAAATTATTTCCCACGCCTTGCATTCCAGCTGCTGCTTCTCTTTCTGGTTTTTCTTCAATGATAGTTTCTTCTTTTTTAGGTTGCGGGGTAATTACCCCTGCTTTTTCCTCTTCTGGAGCTGCTGCTACCTTTACTTCTTCCTCTCTATTTGCTGGAATCACTGGCATTTGAGGTGTTAAGCTTCCAATGGCTCCTACTCCTGGCATTTGGTTCCCTCCCTTCTTTCCTTCCTTGGGAATATTGGAATAAGTTTATTACTTTCCACTCCTTGGAACCAAAACAACCTGAGCCTCCGTTTGCTCAGTAATTAAACTTATTTACCTCCTGTAATTTTCTTCCTTATTTTATTATAACATTAATCTCTCATTTTGTCAACACTACCAACTCAATTTCATAACAATTCTAATTATAAAAATATATTCTATCCATATATATCACATATAATTTATGTTATCTTCTCCTTTATTTGAAAGTGAACTTAAGCATTTTGTGCGGGAAAGACTATCTGCTTATGCTTGTCCTCATAAGATAGATTTTATCGACTCTCTTCCTAAAACAAGAAGTGGCAAAATAATGAGACGACTTTTAAAAGCACGTGAGCTTGGTTTGCCTGAGGGAGATATATCAACATTGGAAGAATAGTATTGCAGGTTATGGTTTAGGCTTTTACTCATTATAATATTTATTTTGTTGTTGACAAATGATTAATTAAAAATATAATTCTATGAGAATGTTATCTGCAAAATAGATTAGGTAGTTTGATAAACTTGCCTTCTAGTAATAACCCTTTGACATAAACTCTATCAGCTACGAATTACTGCCTATAAACTACCAAATTAAGTCAGCAGTATATTATGAAAGGATTTCTGACCACTGTTCTGATTTCTGACCAAAGGAGGCTATAGGTAAGGGTTAGGTATTAAATTTAGAAGTGAGATTTTTCTGTCATCTAACCTCTATCTTCTGATCTTATGTATGAAGCAAGAAGATATAGAAATAATTTAAAATGTGAAGGTCTAATAAAATTTGTAGTAGCTATTAAAGAAACAGATTTATTTATAGGGGCAGATAAAAAATTAGTTAAAGAAGCCAAGTATTCCATTAAGAAGAATCGTAAATTTATTGAAGAGTATATTTTAGAAGATCCTATATTTCATAAAACCTTTAAGCCATGTAAAGCTAGCGGTAATGCTCCATTAATTGTAAAAGATATGGCTTGGGCAGGAGTAAAGGCAAATGTAGGACCTATGGCGGCCGTGGCTGGAGCTATAGCTGAATATGTAGGTAAAGATCTTCTAAAATATTCTAATGAAGTTATTGTAGAAAATGGAGGGGATATTTTTATAAGTTGTATCAAAAAGAGAAAAATAGGGGTATTTGCAGGAAAATCAGTGCTTTCAGAAAAGATAGCTATTGAAGTAGATCCAGACGATACTCCTTTAGGTATTTGTACTTCTTCGGGAACAGTAAGTCACTCTATAAGCTTTGGCCGCTCTGATGCTGTGGTGGTGGTTTCAAAGTCTACAGCTTTAGCTGATGCTGTAGCTACAAGGATTGGTAATATGATATCAGGGGAAATTAATATCCACAAAATAAAAAAATATGTGGAAAATATCAAGGGAGTTAAAGGAGTATTAGTAATTAAAGATGATAAATTAGGTGTATTTGGAGATATAAAGATAACCAAGATGTGAGGTGAAAGATGTTAAAGAATTTAGATAAATTACATGTAGATGCCAAGAAAATAATTGAGCCATACTGCAATGAGATGTTAAAAATACATCAAAATAATATTCTTTCCATGCTGGTTTATGGAAGTGTTATAGGAATAGATTATACGCCAAAAAAGTCAAATATAAATTTAGCCATAATATTTGACAATATAAAGATGCAGGATTTAGATAAAAGTTTAAAATTAGTTAATAAGGGACGAAAGAAGAAGATTATTGCTCCTTTATTTTTAACTGATGAATATATGAAGACCTCTTCGGATGTTTTTCCTATTGAGTTTTTAGAAATGAAGGAGAATCATGTACTTATTTATGGGGAAGATTTTTTAGAAAAGTTAGAGATAAGCAAGGAATATTTAAGGCTTCAATGCGAACAACAACTAAAAGGAAAGCTTACAAGACTAAGGCAGGCTTACTTAGAAATAGGGAAGAATAAAAAAGCTATAATGCAACTTATTTTAGAGTCCTTTTCTGCTTTTATACCGGTAATTAGAAATTTATTGCGTATTAAAGAAGGAACTATTTCCTATAAAAAGGAAGAAATTTTAATTGAAGCTAATGAACATTTTAAAATTGATTTAGAATTGTTTAAAAGAATACTAGTTTTAAAATCTAAACATAAGATTCCTGATAAAGCTGAACTTGAAGATATTTTTAGCAGGTATATGGATGAAATATTTAAATTAGCTATGATTGCTGATGAGATGAAGATTATTTAGCTTTAAGTAGTAAGGAAAAGTTTAAAAACAGAAGATAGATGAAAAAAGTTATATTTTATTTATTAATAACAAGTTTAATTATAAGCCAAGGTATTTTTGCATATTCTGAAGAAAGAAAACTTCCAAAACCTACTGGATATGTTTGTGATTTTGCCAATGTTATAAATACAGAATATAAAAACTATTTGGAAAAATTAGCTTGGAATATAGAAAAGAAAACGGGAATAGAGATTGCAATAGTGTCCATCAAATCTTTGCAGGGAGAGGTGGTAGAAGAATATGCCGTAGCTCTTTTCGAAGAGTGGGGAATTGGGAAAAAAGACAAGGATAATGGTTTGTTGTTACTGGTAGCTCCAAAAGAAAGAAAAGTTAGAATTGAAGTAGGCTATGGTTTGGAGGGAATATTGCCAGATAGTCTATGTGGAACAATAATAGATAAGGATATGATACCATATTTTAAGAGAGGTGACTATGGTCAAGGAATAACTGCAGCTATGGAACGTACTACTAAGATAATCGAAAGAGAGTATAAGACAAAAATAAGTTTAAATAATTCTGGAGTAAGCATTCCTCATTCCAAGCACAGTAGAACAATGGGTAGTATTATAAGTACATTGTTTTCTTTGTTGTTTTTTATGTTACTTTTAGGTGCAAGAACTGGATTGTTAGGATTTTTACTTTGTGGACTCTTAGGTGGTGGTGGCTATTGGCGAAGTGGTGGTTATTATGGTGGAAGTGGTGGGTTTAGTGGTGGTTTTGGAGGATTTGGTGGTGGTTCCAGTGGAGGAGGAGGTGCTTCAGGAAGTTGGTAGTCAGGAATCAGAATATAAAAAAATATAGAATACAGGTTAAAAATTTTCTGTTTTCTAAGCAAGAAAGGAGTAAAAATGAAGCGTAATTTAATAATTGCTTTAGTAGTTATTGTAGCGGTAATATTTTTAATGTTTAGTTGGGTTACTGAAAACTATAATAAAATAGTTACCTTAAAAGAAAATATTGATGCTAAATGGGCACAAGTAGAAAATCAGCTAAAAAGAAGAAACGATCTAATTCCTAATTTAGTTAATACAGTAAAGGGTTATGCCAAACATGAAAAAGAGATTTTTACAGGCATTGCGGAGGCTCGTTCTAAGTTAGCTGGAGCAGGAACTATTTCTGATAAGATTAAGGCTTCTAACGAATTAGGAGGATTTTTATCAAGACTATTGATGGTAGTGGAAAGATATCCAGATTTAAAAGCTAATCAAAACTTTAGTCAACTTATGCATGAGCTATCGGGGACAGAAAATAGAATTTCTGTGGAGCGAATGAGATATAATAATGTAGTAAGAGACTATAATATGACTATTAAGAGATTTCCGGGTAGATTATTTGCTTTGATTTTTGGATTTACTAAAGCTACTTATTTTGAAATAGAAGAAGCAGAAAAAAAAGCTCCTAAAGTAGAATTCTAAAGTAACCTGAATATGATAGGTTAACTAACAGGTTTGGATAGTTTTAATTTTCTTAAAAAATAGCGAGGCTAAAAAAGCCTCGCATTATATTTATCTTGCTTAGGAGAGATTTTGAATATATGGTAGGAATATTAAGTAGTAGTATCTACTAAGTTACCATAAATATTATCTTCTTCTTGTAAGTTACCAGAAATATTACCTTCTTCTTGAGTAGGAAGAGAATATAAAGATTCTCTCATTTCGGTTATTTTGTTAGCAATTTTTTCTTTAGGATTGTTTACTGCCAAATCATAGGAGATTTGTGATAACCTATCTTCGATAGCTTTTTGATTTTGTTTTAAGCTTAAATCTAATACTCCAACTTTCATTAATATTACCTCCTTAAAACTTTAGTTTACAGTATATTTTATTGAAGAGCTCATAAACTAACATAATATGGGTAGTGTTGTCAAGGAAAAAAGCATTAAATTTATGACAAATATTTATGACAAATAATTATATAGCTATATGGAATCCATTAATTAATCTGACATAAGAAATGTTTATTGTTCTATTTGAA
>JASEGW010000105.1 GCA_030017825.1 bacterium
GTTTATTTCAAAGAATTGAAAAGAAAGATTTAGATTTAGTTGGTATTACTAATCTTATTGGTTAATTGAGTTTTGATATTTGAGTTAATAAGTATATTATGGAAAGTTATACAGAGATAGCGGAACAATTTGAGAGGCTACTTAAGTTAGAAACTCCACCAGTAGCTATTAAGTTTGTAAAAGAAGGAGAAGAAGCGCCAAAAGGCTTGACAAAAAGGACAAAGATGATTACCTTTTGTCAAGGAATAACTATTGCTCGTCAAGGAGGCTATTCACTTCTTTTGACGGATGATAACTTGGGCTGTAAAAATGCTAAGATTGCTTTTGGCCTTGGAGGAGAAGAAGCTGTTAAAAAAAACAAAGAAGCAGCGGCAGTTAAGAATCTTGGTAAGTATGCAGCTAATGAAGAGATTGCTAGAAAGATTATTGACGTAAAACCTGCTATTAAACCAGGTGAGATAAATGCGATAGCAATAGCTCCTTTAAGTAAAACAAAATTTCAACCAGATTGTATAATGTTTATTGTTGTGCCCTGGCAGGCATATTATTTAGCAGATGCCTATTTTTATAATACAGGAGATGCTCCCCTTTATTATGAAGTGGGCACAAATGCTATGGTTTGTGCTTATAATGCAGTAAGAGCGGGATACTTAAAAAAGATAAGTTGCGGAACTGCTTGCACAGGTGGGAGAGCATATGCTGGAACTGAATCAACCCAGATGTATTACACTATTCCCTGGGAAAAGGTGGAGATAGTTTTAGAAGGAGCAAAAGCCAGAAATGCAAAAAGTCCATATCCTTCCCTTATTTATTTAGGAACTCCAGCACCAGGACCAGAGAAACATGTGTTTAATGTTGAAAAATGAAAAAATTGGACACAGATATATACAGATTTTAAGGATTAAAAAAAATCTTTGAAAATCTGTGGGTATTAATTTTAATCTGTGTTCTCTAAAGGAATAAAGGAGGTATCGATGAACTTTCCAGAAGAATTGAAATATCACGAAAAACATTTATGGGCAAGAATAGAAGGAGGAGAGACTATAATTGGCATAACTGATTATGCCCAAAGTCAACTTGGAGATATAGTTTATATGGAGTTACCAGATGAAGGAGATGAAGTAGAGCAAAATGAGAATTTTGGTCAAGTGGAATCTACTAAAGTAGTTACTGAATTTACTTCTCCCTTAAGTGGAAAAATTATAGAAGTAAATTATGATATAGTTGATGATCCTAATAAACTAAATACTGATCCATATGGTGAAGGTTGGCTTATAAAGATTAAATTGAACAATCAAGATGAAGTAGGAAATCTTCTTGCTGCTTCCTCATATGCTAATGCCTTTAAGTGTCAAGATAAAGATGATAAATGCTGTAAATAGATAATGTCAATTAAGATTGAGCTAATTTAAAAAGAAAAGTTTGACAAATTACAGGTAGAAGATTATATTTTTTGTACTCACTTTCTAAGTGCTTTGATTACCGTCAAAAGCTTTACTCCTTAAATAAATATTTAAAAAAAGATTCTTGGCTGGAACAAGAGGTGGAAAGAATAATTATTGAAGGACAGCCATCAGAGAAGATAATTGAGATTGTGGAAAAAGAGAGCATTGATGTAGTGGTTATGGGGAGCCATGGACATACAGGTATGGAGAAGGCATTTTTAGGAAGCGTGTCTAAAGAAGTAATAAAAGGAACGAAATGTCCAGTCTTATTGGTGAAATAGTAAAGAATTAGTGTTTTAAACAAAATTTAATAGTTTTAGATTTAAATGAGACTTCTAATAACGAAAGAGTGTAGAGCTGCTTATAATATGGCTCTTGATGAGGCCATATTTCTTTATATGGGCAAAAATTCTATAAAGATTCCTACTTTAAGAATGTATAGTTGGAACCCAGTTGCTTTTTCCATAGGATATTTTCAAAGGGTAGAGGAAGTTCTAAATTTAAAAAAGTGTGAAGATATTGGAGTTGATTGGGTTAGAAGGCCAAGTGGAGGTGGAGCTATTCTTCATAAAAAAGAGGTTACTTATAGTTTTATTACAGAAGCTAATAATGAATTTTCAAATATTTCTACATCTTATGCAAAAATTAATAGAGCTATATTGGAAACCCTTAAATTGTTTAATTTGAATTTTAAGACTGCTTGTTATAAGATAGACAGCAATAAACATCATTTGTGTTTTCTTGAATTTGCCGGTATCGATATTTTACTAAATGGCAAAAAAGTTTCAGGTTCTGCTCAAAGAAGAAGGAATGGAGTAGTTCTTCACCATGGTTCGATTAAGTTGGACATTGATGTTAATCTTTTAAAAATTATTTCAAGAACTGATGAAGATGAAGTTTTATCTAAAATGACTTCTTTAAAGAGAGAATTAGGAGACAATCCTGGTTTTGATAAAGTAGCAGAAGCTATAACCAAAAGCTTTGAAAAAGTATTTGAGGAAGAGGTTATAGAGAGTGTTTTAATGGAAGAAGAGATAAAAATTGCTAATGAATTAATAGAATCTAAGTATGCTAATGAGAAATGGAACTACAAAAGAAGATAGTTTAATTTGAATCTGAAATAGAAAATATAATGTAACTATTCAGCAATGTTCATATATCCAAATTCTTTAGAAAGGGTATAAAAGATGTCAAGTAAGATTATAATTATTGGAGCTGGTCCAGCAGGATATGTAGCTGGTATTAGAGCAGCACAATTAGGAGCAGATGTTACTGTTATTGAAAAAGAAAGAGTAGGAGGAACTTGCTTAAATCGAGGATGTATTCCTATGAAAGCTTTGCTTGGATCAGTCCAGACTATTAGAAGCGCGAGAGAAGCAGAAGAATTTGGTATTGAAATAAATGAAATTAAATTAAATCTTCTGAAAATGCAAGAGAAAAAACAAGAAATAGTTGATAAGCTTACCTCGGGTATTGAAAAGCTGTTTCAAGCAAAAGGTGTGAAATATATTAAGGGAACCGCAAAGATAGTAAGTAGGAATAAGGTTAGAATAAATGATGAAGAGTTGGTTGCCGATAAGATTATTATTGCCACAGGTGGTAGAGCTGCAAAGCTTCCTTTTTTAGACTTTAGCCATTCGGCAGTGCTTACTTCAAAAGAAGGTTTGGAACTTACAGAAATACCAGAGTCCATGCTTATTTTGGGTGGTGGAGTTATTGGTTGTGAATTTGCCACTATTTTTAATGTTATAGGAACTCAGGTTACTATAGTAGAGATGATGTCTCAAATACTTCCTTTAGAAGATAAGAGAGTTGCCCAGCAAATGCAGACAATTTTAAAGAAGAGGGGAGTTAAAATATTAACTAAGACTAAAGTAGAGGAGATAAAAGAATATAAATCTGATGGATTAGTTGCTTTACTTTCCAATGGACAAGAAGTTTATTGTAATAAGCTTTTAGTCTCTATGGGAATACAACCAAATACAGAAGAACTTGGTTTGGAGGAAGTTGGCATAAATAGAGATGATAGGGGATTTATCACCGTAAATGATAGAATGGAAACAAATGTAGAGGGAATTTATGCTGCAGGAGATGTAAATGGTGGAATGCTTTTAGCTTATGTTGCTTCAGCTGAGGCAATAGTGGCGGTAGAAAATGCTTTAGGGGCTAACCAGAAGATGAATTATGATATTATTCCAAGTTGCATATTTACTCAACCGGAAATAGGCACTGTGGGAATTACACCAGATAAAGCAAAAGAGATGGGCGTAGAAGTTAAGGTTGGCCGATTTTTATTTGGAGCTAGTGGAAAGGCATTGGCTATAAGAGAGGGACAAGGTTTTGTGCAATTAGTTGTAGATAAAGAGAGTGATTTAATTTTAGGTGCTCAGATTATGGGTCCTCATGCGGTAGACCTTGTTCATGAGGTAGCTCTTGCTATGAAACTCAAAGCTACTGCCAATGATTTAGGTAATCTTATTCATGGACATCCCACCCTTAGTGAAGCTGTTATGGAGGCAGCCCGCCATGCCCATGGAAAAGCAATCCACACCACATAGGAAACCTAGTTGGCTTAAAAGATACTTGCCTAATTTAGAAGGCATTTCTAAGGTAGAGAGTATAATCTCAGCTTTCAATCTTCATACTGTTTGTCAAAGCGCCAGATGTCCAAACAAAGAAGAATGTTTTAGTAAAGGCACAGCAACATTTTTAATTATGGGTGATATTTGTACCAGAAATTGTGCTTTTTGTGCAGTAAATAGTGGACATCCCTTACCCCTTGATAAAGATGAACCTTTCAAAATAGCAGAAGTTGCTAAAAAATTAAGATTAAAACATGTAGTTATAACCTCTGTTACCAGAGATGATCTTTCTGATGGAGGAACAGGGCATTTTGTAAAAATTATTGAGGAGGTGAGAAGACAATTACCAGAAGTAACTATTGAAACGCTTATTCCTGACTTTGGGGGAGATACTAAATTAATAGAAAAAGTATGCAAGGCAAGGCCTGATGTATTAAATCATAACTTAGAAACGATATCAAGACTCTATTCAACTGTTAGGCCAAAAGCTGATTATAAGCGTTCATTAAGACTAATAAAGATTGCTTCAAAATATAAAGTATTGACAAAATCAGGAATAATGGTAGGATTAGGAGAAACACTGCAAGAAACAAAAGAACTTATGAAAGACTTAGTAATATTTGGATGTAAAATACTTACCATTGGGCAATACTTGCAGCCTATCAAAGACAACTTAAAAGTTAATAAGTATTATACTCCTGGTGAATTTGATAAATTATCCAAAATTGGAAAAGAAATTGGTTTAGAAAAAGTATTTTCTACTCCTTTTACCAGGAGTTCTTATAAAGCAGAAGAAGTAACAAGTGAAAGATTGAAGGTAAGTTGTAAAATGTAAATGACAAAACAAGATTAGCGTAATATAAATCGAAGTAGTGAAATATTAATAAGCTGGAGGAAAGTTATGATAAAGTTAGTTTACGAACCAATCAATATTATGGAAATTTATGAAATGATTGATAGACAAGGATGTGGATCTCTTGTTACTCATTGTGGATTTGCCAGAGAGGATAAATCAGAAGAAGGTAAAACATCTTATATTGAATTTGAACCTACTCAAGAAACCATAGGAGAGTTAGAAGAAATAGCCACTAACATAAAAGAGCAGTGGAAAGTAAATGATATCATAATCATTCGTCGTATGGGAAAGGTTATGGTTAAAGAGATGATATTAGCAGTAGCCATTTCAGCTAAAAGAAGAAAGGACGCCTTTTCTGCTTGTATGCAAACTATTGATTGCCTAAAAAAGTATAAAACTATAAAAAAGAAAGAGATTTTTATTTAACCTGAATTTGATATTAGTTTTTAGATTTAAAAATAGAATAAAGAGGACAATGGTTGTATTTAGCTTTATTTTTTTGTTATTAGAAGAATAAAGGCATAGTGTGTCAAGTTTTGTAGCAACAGAAAATAATGTTGGTGGCAGGCGGCTTAGCTCAATCGTTAAGCAGAAAACTTGCTATTTGATAAAGCGGGTGTTATAATGGAATATAGAT
>JASEGW010000106.1 GCA_030017825.1 bacterium
TATAGATGATATGTTAAAGTATCAAGCTTTCCTCGGAGATAATCTTATGATATAAAAGCTCTTGCAGACTCATCTGTTTAGTTGATAATATAAATTAGGGTATAGTTACTATAAATTTACAATAAATAATGTTTGAGTATTTATTTAATTTCCAATTTTTAGAGGATTTACAATCTGCTTTAGGGTAGCAACAGCAGAAAGAGCAGCAAGAAAACTGGTTTTTGGATTAAAGGGAAAGGGGAAGTTTTCGCATTTTGTAGTAATATTACCAAAATCTCCTTCTATATAAATCTCATGAGTATTTGTTTTTGTTTCAGGGTCTGCAAATAAAGCTACTTCAGTATTTTTAAAACCAATGCCAGCTAAGCTTAAAACAGCAGAAACATTAATATTTTTTGGAAAAGCAGTAGCTGCTTCTTTAGCTGTTCCTTCAAATATTTTTGTTTTTCGCGTTATACTTTCTATCTTTATATTATTTTCTAATAAATAAGGAGCACCTTCTAAGCTTTTTGGATGTTTTGTGGTGTTAATTATTACTCTATTTATTTTTCCACATATAGCCGATTTTAAGCCATCTATACCTGCAATAGCTCCTGAAGGAATATAGATTTTAGCGCCTTTTTCTTTGGCTGTGGATACAATGTCTAAGTCATCTACTAAAGCGCCAACACTCATAATAAGAACATCTTTTCCTATAAAAAGAGCTTTCTTAACGTATTTTTTAACTGCTTCTTGAGAAGCACACTCCACTATTAAATCTACTTCTTTTATCAATTCTTCGGCTAGAAATATTTTTATTGACTTAGGCAGCTGTTTAGAAAGTTCCAAAGCCTTCTTTTCTTCCTGGTCAGATATGGCTAAAAGCTCTAATTCAGGAATATCCTTAGTAATACTCTCACAAATAAACTTTCCTATAGTCCCACAGCCAATAACTCCTACTTTAATATCCTGCATTTTAGTACCTAACCTGAGTTCGATTTAAACTTAAAATAAAGGAACATATTCTTATGTTGAATTCAGGTTACCTAATTAATAAAAACGGGTAATTGTTAACATAAAAAACTTAGAAAACGAAAAACTACAATTTAAAACTTATAAATAGCTGTTAATCAATAGCCATCGTTATTTCTCTAATTTCTCCAATATTCTTTCTATATCATCTAATGAGAAATAGATTATCTCTATTTTCCCGCTCTTTTTATCTTTGTTTTGTTTAATAAAAACCTTTGTTCCTAGAGATTCCATTAATATTCTTTCATAGCTTTTAACAATGGGATCTTCTGTTCTATTCTTAATTGTTTCACGTGAAACATTCTTTATGGTCTTTATAATATCTTCTATCTGACGAACAGATAGGTTTTTCTTAACAACTTTTTTAAATAAAAGTAATTGTAGTTTTTTTTCTTCAACATTTATTAAAGCTCGAGCATGCCCCATAGAGATTATATTTTCTTCCACAGCTTTTTGTATCTCTGTGGGGAGCTTTAGAAGCCTCAAAACATTAGTAATAGAAGTTCTATTCTTACCGACCTTAAAAGCTAAATCTTCTTGGGTAAGTTTAAATTCATCTATTAGTCTCTGGTAAGCTTTAGCTTCTTCTATGGGATTAAGATCTTCTCTCTGAATATTCTCTATTAAAGCAATCTCTATGGCTTCATCAGAAGATACTTCTTTAATTACAACAGGAATTTTATCTAATCCTGCCATAGAAGCAGCTCGAAAACGCCGCTCTCCAGCTATTATCTCATAACCACTATCGCTGTTTCTAACAATAATAGGTTGGATAATCCCTTTTTCTTTAATAGATTGAGCTAATTCTTCTAATTTTTCACTATCAAATTGGTATCTTGGCTGGTATTCGCTAGGTTTAATTTCATCCAATTTAACTTCTTTTATCCCTCTAATTTCAGACTCTTCTTCTTTTTCCATGTTTTCTAAGTCGCCAATTTCTGCAAATAGAGCACTTATACCCCTACCTAAAACTTTTTTCCTTTCCTTTTTATTCTCAGTTTCTCCCATTTTTATTCCTTCTGATCACTTCTTCAGCTAATTTTTGGTAGCATTTAGCTCCTGTAGATTGATTATCATGTAAAGTAATAGGTTTCCCAAAACCAGGGGCTTCAGCTAATTTTACATTAGTGGGGATTATAGTTTCATATACCTTTTCCCTAAAATGAGTTTTAATTTCTTTAGCTACCTGATAAGAAAGATTAGTGCGAGCATCATACATGGTCAGCAATATTCCTTCTATTTTTAAGCTCCTATTTAATCTGTCTTTTACTAATTTTATAGTGTTTAAAAGCTGACCCAAACCTTCCATGGCATAGTAAGCACATTGCACAGGAATTATAATGCTATTAGCGGCTGTTAACCCATTTATAGTTAAGAGCCCTAAAGATGGAGGGCAATCAATAAAAATATAATCGTAGTTTTCCTTAAGACTATCTAAAATGCTTTTTACTCTAAATTCTCTTTGTTCTAAATTTACTAATTCTATTTCTGCTCCAGTCAAAGAAATGTTAGCTGGAATTAAAGATAAGCCTGGTATAGAAGTATTTAATATAGCTTGATTTATTTTTTCTTGATCACTAAAAAGATCGTATATACTAACTGCTATTTTATTCTTACTATACCCTAAGCCACTTGTGGTATTACCTTGAGGATCAATATCTATTAATAACACTTTTTTATTTAAATCGCACAAGCAAGTAGATAAATTAATAGTTGTAGTAGTTTTTCCTACTCCACCTTTTTGATTAGCGATAGTAATTATTCTGGCCATTGCATTTCCAAATAGTTCTATTGAAGAAAAAAGATGGTAAAATTATTCCCAAAGCAGAGGTTTTTTCTGAGGAATTCCTGTACTGCGAGGAAATTGAAAGGGTGTTATCCTTTCTTTTATAATAATTATCAAGTTCGTCTTTCTTTCTGTGCCAGGCAAACTTACTTCTTTAACTTCTTCTATCCTGCCTCCAACTAACTTCATTATATGCTGAGCTGCTTGTAAGTCTTCTTCAAAAGCACTTCCCTTATGAGCAACTAATCTTCCACCTTTTCTTAGAAAAGGAAGAGCATATTCAATCAAAGTACTTAATTGGCTAACTGCTCGAGCCACTGCTACGTCATACTCACCTCGATACTCTTTACTATGACCATACTCTTCAGCTCTCCCTTGTAAAACCTTTACATCTTTTAATCTTAAAATACCACAAACTTCTCTAACAAAATCTATCTTTTTTTGGCGAGACTCAATTAAAGTAAGTTCTATTTTAGGCTCGTATATCTTGAGAGGTATTCCAGGAAAACCAGCTCCTGTGCCAATATCTATAACTTGTATCCTTGAAAAAAAACTTGCTCCCAAGATACAAGAAAGAGAGTCTATAAAATGATCTGTGATAATATTGTAGGAATCTTCGATTGTTGTAAGATTTTTTCTTTTATTCTGGCTTTGTAAAAGCTTTAAATAAATAATAAATTGCTCTGCTTGATACTCATTTAAGTCTATATTTAGATATTTACAGTTTTTTATTAAGAACTCTTTTAATTCTAACACTTACTTTTATCCCTATTTCTCCTGTATTTTGTTAAATAAACAATTAATACTGAAATATCTGACGGCCTAACGCCTGAGATTCTGGAAGCTTGTCCTAAAGAAATTGGTCTTATCTGATTAAGTTTTTCTTTAGCCTCAAAAGAAAGTCCTGTTATATTGTTATAGTCTAAATCATCATAAATTTTCTGTTTTTCAAGCTTTTTATATTGATTAACCTGAGATATTTGTCGTTTTATATATCCTTCATACTTCACTTGCACTTCAACTTCTTTCTTAATCTCCTCTAAAGTGCAAATAGAACTTTTATCTATTTTTTCTAAATTTTGATAAGTAATCTCAGGTCTTTTTAATAATTGTCTTAAAGATAGATTGTTCTTCTCAAAACTTACAAAAGTCTTTTGGAGCCTACTTATCTCCTTTTTTACCAAGTCTTGTTTCTTTATAAGAATATCATAAATATCTCGGGAAATCAAGTTAAATTTATATCCAAAATGCATTAACCTATCATCTGCATTGTCTTGTCGAAGAAGCAAGCGATACTCAGCTCTAGAGGTAAACATACGATAAGGCTCATTGGTTCCTTTAGTTACTAAATCATCTATTAAGACTCCAATATAAGCATTTGATCTATCTAAAACAAAAGAACCTTTTTTTTGAATTTTTAAAACAGCATTAATTCCAGCCATAATTCCTTGAGCAGCTGCCTCTTCATAGCCAGAAGTTCCATTAATTTGACCAGATAGATACAGGTTTTCCACTTCTTTAGTTTCTAAAGTAGCCTTTAGTTGAGTAGGGTATACAAAATCATATTCAATAGCGTATCCAGGACGAATAATTTTCACATCTTCTAATCCAGGAATTGAATGTAAAAATGATTTTTGTATTTCTTCTGGAAAACTTGTAGATACTCCATTTAAATAATATTCTTTTGTTTGAGCTCCTTCTGGCTCTATAAATATTTGATGTCTTTCTTTTTGGGGAAATTTTACAATTTTATCTTCAATAGATGGACAATAACGAACACCTATACCAGTAATATTTCCTGAATGCAAAGCGGATAGATTAAGGTTATCTCTAATTATTTTATGAGTCTTTTCATTGGTATAGGTTATATAGCAAGGCATTTGATTGCAACTTATTTCCTTTGTAGTAAAAGAAAAAGGTTGGGGAGAGCTATCTCCTTCTTGAATCTTTAATTTAGAAAAGTTAATACTGTTTCCATGAACTCTTGGACTAGTTCCAGTCTTTAATCTTCCTATTTTTAATCCTATTTTTTTAAGACTCTTTGATAAAGCTTCGGAATTGAATTCTCCTGCTCTGCCAGCAGGATGCTTAATATTTCCAATATGAATAAGTCCATTTAAAAACGTACCTGTAGCTATTATAATAGCCCTGGCCAAGTATTCTACTTTCGTTAAAGTAGCTACCCCTATAGCTGTTTTTTTGTTATTTTTTGTCTTAATTAGAATTTTTTCTACCAATCCCTGACGAAGATCTAAATGCTTCTCATTCTCTAATATTTTCTTCATATATGCCTGATATTCTTTTTTATCAGCTTGGGCTCGAGGTGCTTGTACCGCAGGTCCTTTTTTTGTATTAAGCATACGAAATTGAATTCCCGTGCGATCTATACATTTGGCCATTTCTCCACCTAAAGCATCAATTTCTCTTACTAGATGCCCCTTAGCTAAGCCACCAATGGCAGGGTTACAAGGCATTTGGGCAATTGTTTCTATGTTAGAAGTAATTAATAGGGTGTTAAGTCCCATTCTAGAAACAGCTAAGGAAGCTTCAATACCCGCATGTCCTGCTCCTACTATAATAACATCATAATCATAGTTTATTTTCATTTTCAACACCATATTGTGTAAGTTATTTAACCTGATTTCGATTTAAATATAAGTACCCATGCAAAAATAATTAGGTATTGTAGCGCACTTAAGTAAAATTCGAG
>JASEGW010000107.1 GCA_030017825.1 bacterium
AATTTAGCGAAGAAATATTAATTCTTAAACTTAAAATAAAGGAACATATTCTTATATCGAACTCAGGTTAAATTAAGATTTATCTTTAGGGTTTATTTTAATGAAAGCAATAGATAATCTTTTCAAGATAGCCAATACTATTAATAATACAGCCAAAGCTTTTGAGGATCATACTCATAATCTAAAAAAAAAGATTGAAGAATTAGCTTTTCTAAATAAAATCGAAAGAGTTATATTTTTAACTTCAGATTTAACTTTACTTTCTAATTTAGTGCTTCATATCGCATTAAGAATACTAAAAGCAAAGTCTGGACTTCTTATTCTAATAAACAGCGATTCTCATGAATTGCAAATAAATAGTATTATCGGCTATGATAGCGAGGAAATAAAAGTTAAAAAAACCATTTCTACTAAAAATACTATTCCTGGGTGGGTAATTAAGAAAAAAGAACCTGTTTTAGTATATAACATAGACACTGATATTAGATTTCAGAATATAGAAAGATTGGAATACGAGAAAGGCTCTTTTGTTTATATTCCTCTAATTGTCAAAAATGAAATTATAGGATTGCTTTGGTTTGGAAACAAAATTTCTAATAATGTATTTTCTGTTAATGAATTAATCTCTTTAAATGTTTTATCGAACGAAGCTGCTTCGGCTATTAAACATATACAACTATATACAGAATCAGAAAAGTCCTACCTTTCTATCATACAAGGCTTGGCCTTAGCTATTGATGCTCGAGATCCTCACACTCACGGTCATTCTACGCAGGTAGCTCATTTTGCAAAATTAATTTCTATTGAATTGGGGCTTAGCCAGAATAAAATAGATGATATTTACAATGCCAGCTTATTACATGATTTAGGAAAAGTAGGTATTAGTGATGAAATTTTAAAAAAGAAAGCTAATCTAAGTGAAGAAGAAGATCGTTTAATTAAAATGCATCCTGTAATTGCTAAACAGATACTCTCGCCAATAAAAAGCCTAGAAGATATCATTCCTTATATTTATCACCATCATGAGTGGTATAATGGGACAGGCTATCCAGATGGCCTATCTGGCGAAAAAATACCTTTAGGAGCAAGAATTATTGCTGTAGCAGATAGTTTCTCTGCTATGATTTCAAGGAGACCACGTTTCCATCACAACAAAACATTATCGTCAAAAGAAGCCTTAATGGAGCTTAAAAAAGGTAAAAGTATGCAATTTGACCCAAAAATTGTAAAGACATTTGAACAAATTGTAAAAGAAGATAAGATTTGAATAACAAGATAAAAGTGCGAAAAAACAATGAAAATGAAATAGTCCATCTGACTAATTTAAAATGGACTTTTCTTTTATTTTTATGCCTAATAATAGTATTTTTTCTAATTGAAGACAAAAATTTTTATTTATATGTTTCATTGGGAATTGTATCTTTTCTTTGCTTAATAAATTTAATTCATAATAACTATGCTAGAAAAGAAAGAACAAAACCTATTTTCTCTGTCTTGATTATAGGCCTTGATATTATAAGTTTAAGCGTAGTAATTTTCTTAAATAGAGAATATTTATTAAGATTTACTCCCTATATATATTCTTTACTAATTATTGAATATAGCCTACTTAAGGGTAAAAGAAATTGTTTTTTATTAGCTACTCTTTTTTCTTTATTGTATGCATCTATAGCTTATGTTCCTTGTCATCAGCAGTGGTTAAATGTTTTTGGATTAGATTGGAAAACATCTATATTCTCCTCTATGAATTATTATGAAATTACTTTTCATATGGGGTTTATATATATAGTAGCTTTTTTAATGTGGTACTTAAATAAACAGAAAGATCTTATTTTTCAAGAAAAAGATAATCTAATAGATAACTTATATCAAACTAATAAAATCTTAGCAAAAACAAAAGATGAAATAAAAGCTTACAATCAAACTTTAAAAATTCGTTTAGAGACTCAACAAATAACTCGCGATGCGATCAGACACGCTTACCATACCATAGAAACAATAGTAGAAAACATCGGAAGTGGTTTGGTAATCATTAATAAAGAAGGAAAGATAGTAGTATTTAACAAGCAAGCAGAAAAGATTACTGGCTTTACTGCCTTAGAAGCTTTGAACAAAAAATGTAGTGATATTATTAAAAATGATCTATGTTTGAAAAACTGTCCTTTTGGCTCTACTAAGGAAGATGTATTCCTTTCTTCTGGTTATGGAATTATTTTGTGTAATAAATTTAATGAAAAAATTCCAGTAATAATTAATCATTCTTCTCTAAAAGATGAAGAAGGAAATACTATTGGAGCAGTAGAAGTGTTTACCGATATTTCAAAACTTAATGAAGTTAAAGAAATGGGTTCAGAGTTTTTGTCTTTGGTGTCTCATGAGTTAAAAGCTCCTCTAACTGTAATAAAAGGTTATGCTTCTGTTCTCCTGAAGGAGAAATTAGGAAGAATCAACCAACCTCAAAAGGAAAGATTAGCTAAAATTGAGCAATATGTAGATAAACTAAGTGAAATTGTGAGCAATCTGCTTGAATTCTCTAAAATAACTGCAGAAAATATAAAATTGGATAAAATCTCTTTAACTAAAATAATTAAAGAAGTTGTTGATACCTTTAAACAAGAGCTGAAAAATAGAGATTTAGATCTTAAGCTAAAAGAGAATGGTCATTCTTATTATATATTAGGAGATGCCCCTATCATAGAAAGAGTTTTTGTTAACTTAATAAATAATGCTATTAAATATACTTCTCCCAAGGGAAAAATAAGTATTGAAGTCGAAGAAGAAAAAGATATTGTCAATGTTTATATTACTGATAATGGCATTGGTATTTTGCCAGAAGATATGCCAAAAATTTTTGATAAGTTTTATCGTTCTTCAGTCGTATCTTTAGATAAAGAAGGGACAGGCTTGGGCTTAAGCATTGTAAAAAAAGTATTAGATATTCATGGTGCAAATATTAAGGTCTCCAGTGAAATAAATAAAGGTACGCAATTCTGTGTAAGTTTTAATAAAATTATGGTATAATATAAGTTAGAAATCAGATAGGTATAAATATGAAAAAGATATTAATCGTAGAAGATGACTTAGATATAATTGATGTTTTAAGAATTATCTTAGAAGATAAATTTGAAGTTTTAGAAGCCCATAATGGGATAAAAGCTATTAATATTATTTACGAACAAATTCCTGATTTAATTGTTTTAGATATTACTCTCCCAGAAATGAATGGCTATCAAGTATGTAGGCTACTAAAAGAAGACGAAATTTATCAGCATATACCTATTATAATACTGACCTCTAAATCTCAAAAAAGAGATCGCTTTTGGGGTATAGAAGCTGGCGCTGACAAATATATTACTAAGCCTTTTGATGCTGATGACATAATAGCTAGTATAGAAGAGCTATTAATAAAGAAAGGCAAGCTGGAAGAATGACTCATAATTCACTTACCGAAGAAAAATATGATATTGATGTTTTGAAAAAGAAAGTGCAAGGATTGTCTTTAATTGTAGAAATCATTAAGGACATTAATTCTACCCTGAATGTAGAATCACTTCTTAGAAAAATTATTAAAGGAGCTACAACTATTTTAAACTCGGAAATTGGTTCCCTGATGTTATATGATGAGAATTTAGACTGCCTTACTATAAAAGTTGCTAAAGGTTTAAGCAAAGAAGTTATAAAAAATACTAGAATTAAAATTGGAAAAAGTTTATCTGGGTGGATATTTAAAAATGGACAATCTTTATTAATTTCTGATGTGGAAAAAGATAAAAGATTTGCCAAAGAAAGTAGTGAAAAGTATTACAATAAATCCTTTATTGGTACCCCTCTTATTGTTAAAGATAAAGTTATAGGAGTAATAAATATTAATAATAAGATTTCAAAAGATATTTTTACTCATGATGATCTCTGGTTATTAGAAACTTTTGCCAATGAAACTGCTATAGCATTAGAAAATTCTAAGTTATATGAAGACACAAAAAGAAAATTAGATGAACTCTCGAATTTAACTCAAGAGCTTGCTGCTAGCAAATTAATTATCTCTAAAGTAAATCTACTTTTAGATAAAAAGCTTTATGACTTAACTATTATTAATAGAATTAACAAGGTGGTTAGCCCAACCCCTCATCATAAAAATGTTATAAAATCAGTAGCAAGTGTAATAAGTGAATTTATTGATTACCATATATTTTCTTTTCTTTTAATAAATGAAGAAAAAGGGGGGGAGTTTTTTATAGACCCTGTCTATTTAGTGGATGAAAGATACATTATGGATATTAGATGTCAAGCTATAGAGAAATATAGCAACTATTCTAATAGATTGGAAGTTAAAGAAAGTGAAATTATAAATGTGTTTTTAGATGTTACTCCGGTAATAACCTATAAAGCAGATACGGTGGATGCTGCCTCTATCCTTTCCTTGCCTATAAAAATAGCCAATAAAGTTGTAGGGCTTATTTTATTGGGACAGTTTCGAAAAAAAGCTTTTAACAAAGAAGATAAACGGTTTTTTTCCTTAGTTCGAGACCATTTAATTGTAGTCTTAGAAAATTCTCTCCTTTATGAAAAAGTAGAGAAGCTTTCTATTACAGACGGATTAACTAAATTAATTGTACATAGACATTTTCAAGAATCTTTGATTAAAGAAGTAAAAAATGCTGAGAAAAGAAACTATCCTGTATCTTTATTTATGATTGATATTGATTATTTTAAAGAATATAATGATCGTTATGGTCATCCTACAGGAGATATTGTTCTGCAAAAAGTTGCTCAAATACTAAAAGATAATGCTCGTTCTACAGATATTGTAGCTAGATACGGAGGAGAAGAATTTGGAATTATCTTACCCCATACGGATAAAAATGAAGCCATTACTTTAGGAGAAAGAATTACCAAAATTATAGAAAACTATAAATTTCCTAAGGAAGACAGTCAAAAAGGAAAAAAAATTACGGTAAGTGTTGGGTTGGCTACATATCCTGAAGATGTTGCAACTATTACAGTTTTAATTGATGAAGCTGACAAAGCCTTATATCAAGCTAAGAAAAATGGTAAAAATCAAATTTGTTTTTATAGAGAATTAACCTTAGAGTATCATCATCAACTACCTATGAAAGCAAGAAAAATAGCCCTTCTTGGTGATTTTAATAACTGGTCCAAAGAAAAGTATATTCTAGAGAATATCAGAAATAATGCTTGGAAGATAGAATTTAAACTTTTTCCAGGAAGATATAGATATAAATTCCTCGTTAATGATACCATTTGGATTTCCGACCCCAGTGCTTTTGAATATATAGATGATGAATTCGGTGAAAAAACTTCCCTTTTGGTAGTAAAGTAGGGGTAAATTATAAGTCTGCAAGTAAGTACCCATGCAAAAATAATTAGATATTGTAGCACACTAAAGTAAAATTCGAAGCACGAAATCCGAAATCCGAAACAAA
>JASEGW010000108.1 GCA_030017825.1 bacterium
ATCTCTCCAGATTGTATCAGAGATGATACAGTTATTTCGTGACGACCCCTTATCATAAATAAAAATTTAATTATAGGCTACTTTTAGCTATAAAGAGAAAGGAGTGTTCGTATAATAGTTTAGTTAAATATCTGAAATAGCAGAGAATTTGTAAGTATTTTTAATTAGTTGAGATAAATGGGGTAATAAATAAGAAAGATATTCTTCAGACAAAAGGAGGTGATTAATTGAAGGTCTTGCTCATTAGTCCCCCTCGAGAAAAACCAGTATTCGCCGATTTTCCTCCTATGGGGTTAGCATATTTAGCTGGTACTTTAAAGAAAAGTGGGATCGATGTTAAAGTAGTTGATGCTGCCTCTTATTCCTGGAATATCTTAGAGAAGTGTGTTTGTTCACATGATTTTGATATTGCTGGAGTCACTTGCTGGACTATTGAACGTGAACAGGCCTTTTTGACAACCAATCTTATTAAAGAATGTAAACCTGATGCAAAGATAATTGTAGGAGGCCAACATGCTACTGCTTTTCCAGAGCATATGTTTACTTTGACTGAGGCAGATGTAGTAGTTTTAGGAGAGGGAGAGGAGACATTTTTAGAACTTATTCAGACGTTAAGAGATGAGAATTCTCTTTTATCTGTTGATGGAATAGTATATCGAGAGAATGGGGAAATTCGTAGAACCAACCCAAGACCTTTCATAGAGGATCTGGATACACTTCCTTTTCCTTCTTATGAAGATTTCGATTTTACTCTTTACAATGGATTGCCAGAGGTAAATGAATCGTGTGCGGCTCTAATTACCTCACGAGGGTGTCCTTATAAGTGCATATTTTGCTCTTCAACTGTTTTCTGGGGAAAGAAATGGAGGGCCAGATCGGTTGAGAATATCATGAGGGAAATGAAATTCTTAAACCAGAGATTTAGGTTAAGAACATTTTTCTTTTTTGATGATACTTTTGTAGCTGACAAAGAGCGTGTAATCAAGCTATGCCAGATGATAATTGAGGATAATTTTAAAATTAAATGGGCCTGTTGTGGTAGAGTAAATCAAGTTGATGAAGAGATTTTATATTGGATGAAAAATGCAGGATGTTATAGAATAGATTATGGAGTTGAGTCAGGTTCTCCAAGGATATTAAGAAATATAAAGAAGGGTATAACAGTAGAGCAGATAAAAAAAGCATTTAAGTTAAGTCACCATGTTGGAATATTACCTCGAGCGTACTTAATGGTAGGTAATCCTGGTGAGAACGAGGAAAGCATAATGGAGACCATTAGACTGATGAAAGAGATAGAGCCCTACAATTCTTCTGGTGGCGGACAATTATTATGGGTGCTTCCTAATACTGAGCTTTATGAAACTATGAAGGAGAGGAGATTAATTTCTGATGGATTTTGGCTGGAGAATATGGGGACATGTTTTTATACTGCTGAACATTCCTTGGAAGATTTAGAGAAACTAATGGACAAAACATGGAAGAAAGCGAGACTATTATCAGTAAAGGAAAAGTTACTGCCCTTTAAAGAGGGTGGGATATCTAATGTGATTATATTCGGAGCCTCTGAAAGTGGAGGGATCGTGTTTGATGTTTGCAAAAAAATTGGTATTAATGTTGCAGCTTTTAGCGACAACAATAAAAAGAAGCAGGGAAGCGTTTTTATGAACAGACCAATTATTCCTCTGTCTAAAATAGAAGATTATAACCCTGATGGGATTATAATCGGTTCAGCAGCTTATCAGGAGGAGTTGTATAAGCAGGTTAAGAATCTATGTAATTGCAATGTGATTAAAGTCATAAAAGTATTTCTATAAAAGATTTGCGTAGATAGAGTAGGAAGTAAGTAACATAGTAGGAGCAAAGAAGATCATTTGTCTGAAGATTGATAATAAGAGTGTTCTGGTTGCAGGTAGGGCAGGCTTTTTAGGAGGTAATTTTTAGGAAGTTATTATCTTATAATAATAGGAGACTTAAATTTATATGATATAAAATTTGTCAAAGGAATGGCTTAAGAAAGGAGTTGTCAATTGAAAATATTAATTACTGGTGGGCTAGGAACTATTGGTAGCGTATTAGTTAACGAATTAAGGAAGAAGAAATACGAGGTATTTTTTTGTGATTTATCTCATTTTCATGATTCTCAATATATAAGATGTGATATAAGTTCAATATGGCAATTACAGAGAATATTTAATGAGCATAAATTTGATTATGTTTATCATTTGGCAGCTGAGTTTGGGAGATGGAATGGGGAAGATTATTATGATACTTTATGGAGAAGCAATGCAATTGGTACGAAAAATCTTATTAGAATGCAAGAAAAATATAGATTTAGGATGATATTTACTAGTAGTTCAGAAGTTTATGGTGATTATGAAGGTATAATGAAAGAAGATGTGATGGATAAGGTAGAAATAAAACAACTTAATGATTATGCAATGACTAAATGGATTAATGAGATGCAAATATTAAATTCAGCTGCTTCTTCTCAGACAGAAACAGTTCGGGTGCGATTATTTAACACATATGGTCCAGGAGAGAAGTATAGTTCTTATAGAAGTGTTATCTGCTTATTTGCCTATAGAGCACTTCATAACATTCCTTACACGGTTTACCTAAATCATCATAGAAGTTCTATTTTTATAACAGATGTTACTATAGCTCTATCTAATATTATTGAAAAATTTAAACCGGGAGAAGTTTATAATATTGGCAGTAATGAGTATCATGACATAAAAACTTGTTCAGATATTATTTTGGATTATCTTAAAAAAAATGATTCTTTAGTGACTTACAAAGATTTTGAGAAATTTACCACTAAAGATAAAAAGATAGCTATAGACAAAGCTATTAGAGATATAGATTATCATCCCAAAGTGACTCTCAAAGAAGGAATACCATTAACAATTGAATGGATGAAAAAGGAGTACAATATTGGCTAAGAAAATAGTTGTGATTGGAACAGGTTATGTTGGGCTTCCAGCTGCTATAATGTTAGCTAATGCGGGGCATAAAGTAGTAGGAGTTGATATTAATAAGAATATTGTAAAGGCAATAAATAGTGGTGAAATGTGTATAAATGAGAAAGAGTTGCTGAGTCTTATGGAATCTGAGAATGTAAGAAAAAACCTTACTGCGCAAAATACTCCCTGCGAAGGAGATATTTTTATTATAGCTGTTCCAACTCCGATTGATAAAAGGAAAAAGGTTGCAGATTTAAATAGTGTGAAAAAAGCATTAGAATCAATTTTACCTTATATTAAAAAAGATAATCTTATTATTATTGAATCGACAGTTCCTCCTCTTACGTGTAAAGAGATTATAGTGCCAATGATAGAGAAAAAGGGATTTATTGTAGGTGAAGATGTAATGTTAGCTCATTGTCCCGAACGTATTCTTCCAGGAGATATATTTTATGAAATTATTCATAATGATAGAGTTATTGGAGGAATTAACAAAAGGTCAAGTTTAGTTGCAAAAGAGCTTTATTCTTCTTTTGTTAAAGGAAAATTATATCTAACTGACATTATAACAGCGGAATTAACCAAACTTATGGAAAATACATATAGAGATGTAAATATTGCTCTTGCAAATGAGTTTTCTGCTGTAGGAGAAACTCTCGGTATTAATGTAGTAGAAGCCATAGAACTTGCGAATAAACATCCAAGGGTAAACATTCTATATCCTGGAATAGGTGTTGGTGGCCATTGTATTCCAGTTGATCCGTGGTTTATAAAGGAAGTTGATCCAGAAAATTGCACCCTGATATTTACCGCTAGACGAATTAATGACCAGATGCCAAATAAAATATCTGCCAAGATAAGAAATGCCGTAAAAGATATTCCTAACCCTAAAATAGTTGCATTAGGTGCAGCTTATAAAGCTAATACTAATGATTTACGAGAGAGCCCTTCTTTGGATATAGTTAATATTTTGCTGGAGGATGGTTATAATGTAAAATTATATGATCCTTATATAAAGGAATATTCTTATTTTTCAATTGAAGAAATTGTAAAAGGTGCAGATTGTTTAGTAACCTTAGTCAAACATGATGTAATAATTAAAGAATTATCAGAAAAACATCAGAAGATAAAAATGCTAATGCGAAATCCAATCATAATTAGCTTTGGATAATCCATGAAAAAAATTCTAATATTATTTGGCACACGACCAGAAGCCATAAAGATGGCATCTGTAATTCAGCAGCTTAGAGATAGAGCTTCAAAGTTTAAAATTATTATCTGCATTACAGCCCAACATCGAGAAATGATAGATCAAGCATTAAAGATGTTTAATATTTTCCCTGATTATGATTTGGACATTATGAAGAAAAATCAAGATTTATTTGATATAACTACTAATTTATTGATCAAGATAAAGAATATAATAAAGAAGGAAAAACCAGATTTGGTTATGGTTCAGGGAGATACTACCACAGCATTTGTAGCAAGTCTTGCGGCTTATTATTTCAAAATACCTATTGCCCATATTGAAGCTGGACTTAGAACCCATAAAAAATATAGTCCTTTTCCTGAAGAAAAGAATAGACATCTGCTAAGTGTATTGACGGATTTCCATTTTGCACCAACAGAATGGGCTAAATCTAATCTTTTAAGTGAAAATATACCAGAGGAGAAAATATGGGTAACTGGTAATACAGTGATAGATGCATTATTGGAAGTATGCAGTAGGCAGAAAGAAAAAGATAAAAAGGATAGTTGGATTAAATATTTTAAAGAAAAATGGAATTTGGCGATTCCAAATAATTTTAATGATAAAAAACTGATTTTAGTTACTGGTCACAGGCGAGAAAGCTTTGGCAAAAAGTTTAGAAATATTTGTATGGCCATAAAAGAAATTGCAGAAAATATAAAAGATATTATTATAGTTTATCCTGTTCATCTTAATCCTAATGTTAAAAAACCTGCAGAATTAATTTTAGATAAAAAGCCTAATATATATCTTATTGAACCCTTAGAATATGAACCTTTTGTTTTTTTAATGAATAATTGTTATCTTGTTCTTACTGACTCTGGTGGCATTCAGGAAGAATCTCCTTCGTTAGGCAAGCCTGTTCTTGTTATGAGAGATGTTACTGAAAGACCGGAAGGAGTGAGAGCTGGAGTAGTCAAGTTGATAGGTACAAATAAAGATAATATTGTCAAAGAGATAAAGAATCTATTAGAAAATTCATGTCTATATGAGAGGATGTCAAAAGGAGCTAATCCTTATGGTGATGGTAATGCGGCTAAAAGAATTGCAAACATAATTATGAAGAAGCTTTAAGTTTAAAATTTTATCAAATTAATATAATTTGAGCTTAGAATATTTAATAGACTTACTGCGAAATAACAGCAATAGATACAAAAAAGCTTATAGATGC
>JASEGW010000109.1 GCA_030017825.1 bacterium
ATATAACATTTTCATTTAGTAATAAACTATAACATTTTGAAATAGTAACATCAGATTCTCTGTGTAAAGACAAAACATGCCTTAAGGAACGACTTTATCATAGCCCATAATGGCAAACTGTATCAGATAGAGGATAATGTGGCAGCAAAGGAAGTAACCGTAGAAGAAAGAATTAATGGTTCAATGTTCATTACGTATAAAGATACAATCTTAAGGTTTAAGGAAATAGCCATAAGACCAAAAAAGGAACAAGACAAACCCGATATACATGTTCCCAAGAAGGTATATATACCTGCCAGGGATCACCCTTGGAGGAAATTCAGGCTACCCGGCTCAATTAACCTTAAAGAAAAAGAAGAAGTTTTTGCAGGTGCTCTTTAAAAACTGAAAATATGACATTTCTATTCTGCTGTAACAAGTTCTTAAATTCTTCTTGACAAATAAAATATTTTTTGTTAATATTTTATTTCTTTAACTCTCATTTATATTATATAATTTTTAATTTAAAGCTTAATGAGGTATAAATTTTGACAAAGTCGAAATTGCGAGAGGCTAAAAAAGAATTTGATGCTTTAAATGTATATGAACACATTTCACCACAGCAAGTAAGTTTCTATAAAGATTTAGTAAGATTACTTAGCAAATATCAACTTCACCTTAAAAAAGAAAATACTTTCCCTTCTCTAACTTCCAAACAAGCCTTAAATAAAATTAAAGAGGAAAAATCTCTTTTAGATCTTTCTCAAATAAAATTAGGAGAAAAATACTTAGAAGATATTTTTAATGATCTAAATAAGCTCATTCTAAAATATGGTTTTTTTGAGAAAAATGAAGGAGAACAATTAAAACAGGCTTATCAAAAAAAGAAACTAAATCTAAAACAATTAGTTATTGAAAACATAACCTGTAACGGTGAATATATTCATAATCTTTCTACTATTCTACAAGTAAGTTCTGATATATTGATTTTTATAGCTATCCATAGCATAAAACCTATATTAGAATTAGCATGTATTGCTTATAGCGATCTAATAAAGTTTGCTGATTGGTATAAAAATACTTGTCCTATCTGCGGTAGCCCTCCTTATATTTCTAAGCTTTCTAAAGAAGAAGGAAAAAGAGTTCTAAAATGTTCTCTTTGTGATTATGAATGGTTATTTAGTCGTCTAATGTGCCCTTTTTGCAATAATGAAGATCAAGAATTCCATAAATATTTTTACATAGAAGAAGATAGCCCTTATAGAGTAGATGTTTGTGATAAGTGCCATCAGTATATTAAGACAGTAGATGAAAGAAAATATCCTTCAGATAAAAGAATTAATCTTTTCATGGATCATATTTCCACTATATATTTGGATTTCAAAGCTTATGAAGAGGGTTATACAAATAATTTAATTTTTTACAATCAGAATAATTTGGTTGCTTTAAATAAGATTAATTAAAAATATTAGAAGGAGGTGAAAAAGAATAATTAACTGCCTTAAAATATCAAGTTGATTTAATATATATTAAAGAAAGGAGAGGCGTATGGAATTTACCAGAAGAGGCTTTTTAAAGATTTCTGGAGCAACTACGGCGGGTCTTTTTTTAAGTGACCTGGGATTCTTTAAAAAGACTAAAGCTTATGCAGCTGAAATAAAAGTTAAGTATGGAAAAGAAACTACTACTATTTGTCCTTATTGTGCTGTAGGTTGTGGTATGATCGTAACTTCTAATGCTGGTAAAGTAGTAAATATTGAAGGCGATCCCGATCATCCCATTAATCAAGGTTCTTTATGTAGTAAAGGATCAGCTCTTTATCAAGTAGCTAATAATAAAAGAAGACTTGATAAAGTATTATACCGAGCACCTTACAGTAGCGATTGGGAAGAAAAATCATGGGATTGGGCAATTCAAAGAATTGCTACAAAAGCTAAAGCTACCCGAGATAAAACTTTTAAAACAGTTAACGAAAAAGGTCTAACTATAAATCGAACTGAAGCTATTGCCAACCTTGGGGGAGCGTCTCTAAATAATGAGGAATGCTATCTCTTATCCAAGCTAACTCGAGCTTTAGGTTTGGTTTATATTGAACATCAAGCTCGCATATGACACTCTTCTACAGTTGCGGCTCTGGCAGAGTCGTTTGGAAGAGGAGCTATGACTAATCACTGGATTGACATCAAGAACAGTGATTGTATTATGATTATTGGCAATAATGCTGCCGAAAGTCATCCTATATCTTTTAAATGGGTAACTAAGGCTCAAGAAAATGGAGCTAAATTAATCAGTGTTGATCCTAGGTTTACTAGAACCTCATCTAAAGCTGACATTTATGCTCGCATTCGTAGCGGTACAGATATTGCCTTTATTGGCGGTATCATTAACTACTGTCTCCAGAATGAGAAATATCATAAAGAGTATGTTGCTGAATATACCAATGCTTCTTTCTTAGTGAATCCTGAGTTTGGCTTTAAAGATGGACTATTTGCAGGTTATGACAAGGAAGGAAGGAAATATAATAAGGCCACTTGGGCATTTCAATTAGATGAAAAGGGTATTCCTAAGAAAGATAAAACTTTACAAGATCCAAATTGTGTATTTCAGCTTTTAAAGAAACACTACTCTAGATATGATATAGGTACAGTATGTAAAATTACAGGAACTTCCAAAAAAATCTATAAAAACGTTTGCGAAACTTATTGTGCTACTGGAGTTGTGGGCAAGTCTGGTACCATTATGTATGCTATGGGCACTACTCAACATACTCATGGAACTCAAAACGTAAGATCCTATGCAATACTTCAACTCCTCTTAGGTAATATGGGAGTAGCTGGGGGAGGTATTAACGCTTTAAGAGGTACAGCTAATGTTCAAGGGTCTACCGATCATTGTTTGCTATTCCATATTTTGCCTGGGTACCTTAAGGTTCCTGTGGAGGATAATGTAGATTTAGCTTCTTATATAAAGAAGTGGACTCCCCAGTCAAATGATCCTAAGAGTGCTAATTGGTGGCAGAATACACCTAAATACATTGTCAGCTTATTAAAAGCTTTTTATGGTGATAAGGCACAAAAGAGTAATGACTTTTGCTATCAATATCTGCCTAAGAGAGGTGCCGATTACTCTCATATATCTTTATTTGAAGCTATGTATGCAGGAACCATAAATGGTTTATTTGTTTGGGGACAAAACCCTGCCGTGTCAGGTCCTAATGCCAACATGGAAAGAAAGGCTTTAGAGAATTTAGACTGGATGGCCGTGGCTGAACTTTGGGATACAGAAACTGCTTCTTTCTGGAAAGCTCCTGGTGTTAATTCTTCTACTATTAAAACAGAGGTATTCTTGCTTCCAGTAGCAGCTTCCATGGAAAAAGAAGGAAGTGTCTCCAATTCTGGACGTTGGAGCCAGTGGCGCTATAAAGCAGTTAATTCTCCAGGATCCGCTAAATCAGATTTGGAAATTATAGATATGCTTTACAAAAAGATATGTAAACTTTACCAATCTGAAGGCGGTGCTTATCCTGGACCTATTCTTGACTTGTTTTGGAATTACGGAAATGTTCCCGACCCCCACAAAGTAGCCCAAGAAATAAATGGTTATACTATATCTACAGGAAAATTACTGCCTAGTTTTGGCAAACTCGAAGCAGATGGTTCTACTTGTTCTGGAAACTGGCTCTATTGTGGCAGTTATACTGAAGAAGGCAATATGACCGCACGGAGAAATTCACAAGATGCTCCTAATAATATTGGACTTTACCCACAATGGGCATGGTGCTGGCCAGTAAATCGTAGAATTATATATAATCGAGCTTCTTGTAATCCAAAGGGAAAACCTTGGAATGAAGATAAGTATGTAGTAAAGTGGACTACTGACCCTGTATCTGGGTGGAAAGGAGATGTTCCTGATGGTCCCTGGCCACCAGAAGATAGATATGCTTTTATCATGACGCAGGAAGGACATGCTCAGATTTTTGGAGCAGGAATGGCTGATGGCCCACTTCCAGAACACTATGAGCCTATGGAAAGCCCTACCAAGAATACTCTAAACAGTCAAAAGGTAAATCCAGCTACTAAGATTTGGAAGACAGATAAAGTAGATGCTTATGGCGATGTGGATAAATATCCTATTGTGTGCACTACCTATCGTGTAACTGAACATTGGCAAGCTGGAGCTATGACGCGTAACCTTCCTTGGCTTAGTGAGCTTATGCCTAGCATGTTTGTAGAAATGAGCAAGAGCTTAGCTAAGGAGAAAAATATTAAACATGGAGATATGGTAATTATATCTTCGGCTAGAGGAAGTATTAAGGCTTATGCTTTAGTGACAGACCGTTTTAAAGTCTTTGAGATTAATGGTAAGAAGGTAGATCAAATTGGGCTTCCTTGGCATTACGGTTATAAAGGTATTGCTACTGGAGATAGCGCCAATTGCTTAACTCCTCATATTGGGGATGCCAATACCATGATTCCAGAGTATAAGGCATTTCTAGTAAATGTGAAGAAGGGGGTGTAAGAGATGGCTAAAAAGGCGATGCTTATAGACTTAAATAAATGTACTGGATGTCGAGGATGCCAGGTTGCTTGTAAGCAGTGGAATGAACTTTCTGCTGAAAAAACTACTTTCTTTGCTGGACCAGGATATCAAAATCCAGCTGATTTATCAGCTTCTACTTGGAGCTTGGTTAAATTTATGCAAGAAGGTGTAAGCTGGGGAGGAGAACTTTCCTGGAGCTTTAGAAAACATCAGTGCATGCATTGCAGTAATGCTCCTTGCGTGGAAAATTGCCCTGCAGAAGCAGCTAAAAGAACAACAGAAGGTTTCACTGTCTTTGACCAAGATGCTTGTATTGGGTGTGGTGCTTGCGTAGAGACTTGTCCTTTTAAGGTGCCTCATCTTACAGGTCCTGCTGGAGAAGAAAACACCAAATCTGTAAAGTGTTTCTTCTGTGTAGATAGAATAAAGGATGGGAAAATACCTGCTTGTGCTAAAACATGCCCTTCTGGAGCTATAGAATATGGCGACCAAAAGGAGCTTGTCGGTAAAGCTCATCGTATTGCAGCAAAAACAAAAGGTAGTGTTTATGGAGAGACTGAAATGGGAGGTCTTTCCATGATATATGCTCTTCCTAAAGGAAAGGCAAGGGATTTTAATCTGGTAGAAAATCCTGTGGCTAGAAGAGTTGATATAGCCATGCTTAAACAAATCATAAGACCTTTTGGAGCAGCTACTTTAGGGGCAGCTTTAATAGGTTTGGCTATTGAACGCATAGAAAAAGAAGGATAAACAAAATAATCGAAAAAAAATGGCGGGAGTTTATATCCCGCCATTTTTTATTTTTAATCTGAAGTTTGAATAAAATTTACAACCACCCTCTGTAAAATAAGGAGTTA
>JASEGW010000010.1 GCA_030017825.1 bacterium
AAAGGAATTATAGCATTTTTGTAAAATAACTGATTTATTTCGCAGTAAGTCTATTGCAACTCTTAATAGAATTGCTTCTTTAGGATTAAGTATTCAAAATATAGGAACTAAACTAAAATATATTAATGAAAAGGATTCTCTTCCCTTAAATATAAAGATAGGATCTTCTTTTTCTCTGTTAAATAATAATCTACTACTCTTATTAGATTTAAATAAACCTATAGACAATGATTTATATTTTAATAGTGGAGTAGAACTAAATTACTTTAGAAGTATTTCTTTAAGAGCAGGATATGCATCTGGTCCTTCTAACAAAGGATCTGGTTTATCCTTAGGAGCAGGAATAGATATAAATAGATATAACTTAGATTTATCTTTTACTCCCTATGAGGAATTAGGAGATATGATTAAAGTAGGCTTGGGAGTAAAGTATTAAGAGAGAAGAGAAAAGGTAGAATAAGAAAGGAATATAGAATTTAGAAGAAAAAAGATAGAACAATGAGAAAATGTGCGATGCCTGTTTCAATAGAGTAAGAAATATTTCATATAGGAAACATGATGCTCTATAAAAGTTATTTCATATAGGAAGTATTCTATAATCAAATGCAAATGCGTATATTAGAAATCCTGACATTTATCAAAATACATGTAAAAAATATAGGAAAAAAACTTTACTATATTTTAGAATTCTTCAGAAAATTAATGCTATTTTGCAAAGCAAAGCAAATATCTATCTTCCCTTTATGTTAAAAATCAAAAAAAAGAATAAAGTTTATTTTTGGTGAAAGCTGCAGGTTTATTCAATAGTTGCCTGAAAAACTTAAATTGGTTTGCGGGAAATTACTTTATCTTTTATTCTTTGATATAAGAGTTCATTAGTGCCAGAATTTCTCTTGACAAAGATTGTTTTAGAATATAGAATAAAAAAATATTTGATATTGTTCTAAAAAAAGTTGATACTTTCTTACAATATTCTTAAAGATACCTCTTGTGCCTCTGTGAGGTAAAGCATGATTTTACCTCCATGTAAAATCCTCATGCTTTAAATCCGTTTAAAGAAAATTATTTTATTCTAATTTTTATATGAGAACTTTTGGTAATAGAAGATATAAATCGAACTTAGGTTATATTATATTTATTAAAAAATAAAAGGGTAAAACTTGTCTTTGTTAGAATTGAGATTAAAGAGCTTTTTAGCTTATCATGAAACACTAAGAAAAATTTGAAGCACTTAAGAATTAATGTAACTATTCAGTATAAACTTCGCATTAAGAAAATATGTTGTTACATTGAACATTGCTAAATAGTTGCAAATTAATAAACTAAACAAGAGGTTAGAAAAAAAGTTGGGAGGAATAGGATGATAGAAGTTTTAATAATTATGGGAAGTAGTTCGGATATGGATGTTGCTAAGAAAGCTGAGAATATCTTAAAGGAATTTAAGATTAGTTATAAAATTGAAGTGGCTTCTGCTCATAGAAATCCTAAAAAAGTTAAAGAGATTATAGAAAATACAGAGGCTGAGGTAATCATTGGTATTGCTGGACTTGCTGCTGCCTTACCTGGAGTTGTTGCTTCTCATACTATTAAGCCAGTGATAGGAGTTCCAGTAGCAGCTTCTTTAAGTGGTTTAGATGCGCTGCTTTCTATTGTCCAGATGCCCAAAGGAATTCCTGTAGCTTGCGTTGGTATTGGCCGAGCTGACAATGCTGCTCTTTTAGCTATAGAGATACTTAGTTTAAAGAATAAAGGAATTGCAGACAGGTTAGTGAATTATCGAAAAGCTATGAGTTAAATAATGTGAGTTTGATATAAAATATAAACAAGATGAATTTGATATGTTGTATACCAATATTTCAATTAATGCTCAAAAATATTAACCCTTAAACTTATATTTAAATCGAACTCAGGTTAAATAGGTATTTGTAGTTAAAACATTCCTTGAAAGTATTTTAATTTGTCGAAAAAGATTATAGTTCCTATTAAAACTAAAAATATCCCACAAATTTTATTAATTAAGGGCAAGTATTTCTTAAGCTTGCTAAAATAATTTATAAACCTACCCAATAAGATAGCCACTAGTAAAAAAGGTATAGCTAAACCTAAAGAATAAAAGATAAGTAAATAGATGCCTTGATATAAAGTACTTGTGGTGCTGGCGTAGATTAAGATAGAACCTAAGATTGGCCCTACGCATGGTGACCAACCAAAAGCAAAAGTAATCCCCACAAAGAATGAGCCCAAAAAACCTAAAGGTCTCTGACTTAAGTGAATTTTAAATTCTTTCTGTAAAAGATCTATTCTAAAAGCTCCTAAGATATATAAACCCAAGAGGATGATAATAACTCCGCCAACTTTTTTAAAAATACCCTGATAATCATATAACAACCTACCTAAATAGGTGATAGAAGCTCCTAAAATTATGAAAATAACCGAGAAGCCTAAAATAAAAAATAAGGTATTTAGGAGTAAATTATATCTAGTAGATTTTAAGGAGGCGTCAGAAAGAAGGTCATTGAAGGATAAACCCGTGATAAAAGTAAGATAAGAAGGGATAAGCGGGAAGAAGCAAGGAGTAAAAAAGGTGAATATTCCTGCAGTAAAGGCTACTAATTTTCCGCTTAGCAGGGTTTTTTTAGAAAGAGAGGAGGTTAGGCAGTCACAGGAAGAACGAGTATTTAAGTTTAGCTTGCTCTTGCCAGAATTTTTAATTAAAATAGTAGTGCTTATAATGTCTCCCTGAACTACTTTGTCAAAATTCCAGTTTATTTTATTTAGTTTAACCAGAGGTTGGCCGTAGCTATTTTGAGCAAGAGGAATTAATATATTTAAAAATAAAACAATTAATTTAATTCTCATGCAAAGCTTTCTTTATTACTTTAGCTAATTCTCTATATGAAATGTAACTATTCAGCATAAACTTCGCACTAAGGAAGCATGTTGTTATATTGAACATTGCTGAATAGTTACTATAAAATAAAGCCAACTATGTAGTTTAAGCTTACTTCTTGGTTATCTAAAAGCATTATTAGACCCTCTGCAAAATAACAGCAATAGATACAAAAAAGCTTATAGATGTCTGTAATGGCTGGAGTTATTCAAAAATTGTTGATTTTTTAATAAATAGCTCTATTGCCTTGTCAGTAAAGGAATTATAGCATTTTGTAAAATAACTGATTTATTTCGCAGTAAGTCTAATGAGTTAAACGAACTGGTTACTTACTGGCATGCTGACCATGTTTACAAACATAATCCTTGCGCCATTGAGGCTCTCTGGTTGCTCACTATGCTGGCATATAATCTATTCCACGCCTTTATCAGTTTTAATCTTAAACCAGAGATTCGTTATAAACATAGCTATCTTCATTGGGCACGGTCCATATCTGCCGAAATTTATCATTTGAGAGAACATTCTCTACTTGCCCTCCCTCCATAATACTACCAATTTCAACCTCTCCATCCAGACCTATCCAATCTTCTCTACAGTTTTAAGTGATCAGGGGAAAGGTGTGCCTATTCCATGGAAAGCACTCCAGATTTATTGTTTTCAATAAGTTAAAACTACTTTGCGAATCTGATCTTCTTAAAAAATTTCTCCAAATCGCCTTTCTACCGTATATTATCAAAAAAGTTGCGGAATTGCTGAAAATAACAAATTTAACTTGATTATACCAAAAATGTATGGTAATATAATTAATTTAGCTAAATTTATCTTTTGCATTATTATGCATTATTAAAATTTATTAAAAAATTGGAAAATATCGGAGGGAAAATGCTTACTATAGAAAAACTATACGAATTGGCTATAATTTATGGAATTGACACTGATCCTCGTGGTAAAAAATTAATAGAAGAAGAATTAAAAGATATTAGAAAAAATTATCGGAGCTTAAAGAAAGAAGAAAAAAAAGAATTTGATCAAGAAAAACTAACTAATCCTTTTGCTGATACAAGAATTCTTCATGGAGATTGTAAAAAGGTAATTCAAAGAGTCTTAGTAGGTATTGACATGGAAATAGGAGAAATATTATTAGCAGATAGATTGTCTGCAAAAGGAAAGCCTATTGATTTAGTTATTGCTCATCATCCTGAGGGGTATGCTTTAGCTGGCTTTTATGAAGTAATGGGAATGCAAGCAGATATATTGCATAAATTTGGAGTACCTATTAATATAGCTGAAGGTATTTTAAAAGAACGAATTTCTGAGGTAGAAAGAAAAGTATTGCCAGTTAATCACAATAGAGCAGTAGATGCTGCTTTGCTTTTAGATATACCTCTTATGTGTATCCATACTCCTACTGACAATCATGTAGTAGATTATCTTCAAAAGATATTTGACAAAAAGAAATGTAAAAAACTTAAGGATATTGTAAAAGAATTAAAGAATATTCCTGAATATAAAGAAGCTTCTTTAAAAAATGCTGGACCTAAGATTATTACTGGTAGCAATAATAATACTACAGGAAAGATTTTTGTAGATATGACAGGCGGCACAGAAGGTTCTAAGAATTCTATGGAAAAGCTTTCTTTGGCTGGAGTGGGAACATTAATAGGAATGCATTATAGTGATGACTTACGCAAAAATGCTGAAAAACATCATATAAATCTTATAGTGGCAGGACATATTCCTTCTGATACTTTAGGCATGAATCTATTTTTAGATAAAATCGAAAAAGACTATTCAATAGAAATACTAACAACATCTGGCTATAAAAGAATTAAAAGAATATAGCCTCTGACACACCAACTAATTTTTTCCATATATAAAAATCTATTTTTAATGATAGAAAATAAAAACTTATGCCAAATACCTTTTATCCAGAAAATCTCATTAATAATATTAGAGATAATCTTGATATTATAGAAATAGTTTCTCAATATGTTTCCTTAAAAAAAAGTGGAGAGAATTATAAAGGGTTATGCCCTTTTCATAGTGAAAAGACACCTTCTTTTACAGTAAGTTCTAAAAAACAAATATTTCATTGTTTTGGATGCCATATAGGTGGGAACATCTATTCATTTATAATGAAAATGGAAGGCTATTCTTTCCCTCAGGCAGTAAAATTTTTAGCTAAAAAAGCAGGTGTTTCTTTACCAACTTATCTTCCTAATGAAATTTCTAAAAAAGATATTCTTTTAGAAATAAACAATTTAGCAGCAGATTTTTATTGGAAAAATATAAAAAGTAGCGAATCAATAAAAGCTTATGAATACTTAAAAAACAGAAATATTAGCGATCACACTATTGATAAATTCAAATTAGGCTATGCGTCTGCTTTTTGGGATAATCTTTATAAGTATTTAACTCTAAAAAAAATACTTCCGGAAACCATTAAAGAGGCAGGACTTACTTTAAGTAAAAAAAGTGGTGGTTACTATGATCGTTTTCGAGGAAGAGTAGTTTTTCCTATTTTTGATTTACAAAATAGGATAGTAGGGTTTGGAGCTAGAGTACTTGATAATAGTTTACCTAAATATATTAATTCTCCTGAAACTTTAATCTATAACAAAAGTCAGATTTTATATGGATTAAATTTTGCCAAGGAAGCTATTCGGGAAAAAGGATTAGCAATTTTAGTAGAGGGTTATTTTGATGTTATTATTCCTTATCAATTAGGAATTTCAAATATAGTAGCTACCTTAGGTACTTCCTTAACTGAAAGTCATGCTCAAATTATTAAACGTTATACAAATAAAGTAGTTCTAATTTTTGACCCTGACAATGCAGGTATAAACGCTACTCTTAGAAGTTTGGATATTTTTCTTGAAAAAGATATTGAAGTTCAAATAGTTACTCTTCCTGAAAAATTGGACCCAGCAGAATTCTTATTACAAAAAGGAGTTTCTTTATTTAGTAAACTTTTAGATGCTCCAAAAAATTTTTTAGATTATAAAATAGATATGATTCTTAGAAAAATAGATCCTAAAAATACTAGAGGAAAAATTAATCTTATAAACGAGCTAAGACATACTTATTTAAAGCTACCAAGTCGATTACACCAAGAAGAATTTATAAAAAAAATTGCCGACAAAGCTAATTTGGATGAAAAAATTGTTCTTTTGGAAATTTCTTCCAAGACTCCATTTTATAACTCCTCTAAACCTAAAAAGAGTCTTATTCAGGAAGTAGAGAAAAAATCTTTAGAAGCAGAAAAAAATATTTTAAAAGTGTTTTTTCAAAATTCAGAACTTTCTCATCAAGTAATAAGTAAAATTAATGTTGACGATTTTGAAAATAGTGAATGTCGAGCTATTTATAGTTTAATATTGAAGAAAATTAAAAACCATGAAGAAATAAAATTTAGAAGTATAATAGATGATTTAACGCCATCTACTGGTTATTTTTTCTCTAAAATTGCTATAGAAACAGATAGTAAAATTACTTTGAAAATTATAGAAGATTATATTAAATATTTTTATACTCGAAGATTAAATAAAAAAATTAAAGAAATCAAAGAAAAAGAAAAAAAGGGACCTATTGACCAAATCTTAATTCAAGAATGCTATAACATTAGAAAAGAAATAGAAAAATAAGTAGGGAGGAATAAGTTTAGTTTTATGAAAAAAGTCGCCATACCGGAAGAAATTAAACAATTAGTAACAGCAAGAAAGCAACAAGGAGAATTAACTTACGATGAAATAAATGAACTCATTCCAGACAAATCAACTTCTATGGAAATAGAAGCTATTTTTATTTATTTAAATGAACAAAAAATAAATGTTGTTGATGAGCTTTCAATAGAAACAGCAGACATAAAAGAAGAAATTTCCTTGTCTAAAGAAACTGAATATAGTGTTGAAGCAGAAGAAGATACAAAGATTGAAGATCCAATAAAACTTTATCTTCGGGATATTGGTCGAACTCATTTATTAATGCCTAAAGAAGAGGTTGATATCTCTAAGAAAATAGAAGATAACGAAGAAAAGATAAGAAAAATTTTAATTCAAAATGGAATCTTAATTAAAGACCTTAGAAAGCTTTACAAAAAATTAGAAATAGGAAAACTTGAAGTATTTGAAGTATTTAATATAATACATCTTTCAATTCAAGAAACTATAACCTCTAATAATGGAAAAAACAAAAAATTAGCTCTCAAGGTTATCAAGCAGATAAAAAATATACTAGAAAGTGATGAAGAAATTAAAGACATGCAAAAGAAAATTTCTCATCTAAAAGAAAATGAAAAAGAAACTACAGAAAAAAAGAAACTGCTTAAAAAAATTAAGGAAAGAAGGAATAAAATAAATCGAATATTTGGTAAGTTAAGTTTTCAAAAAAACATAATTTCTGAAACTATAAAAAATATTGAAAAAATATTTACAAATATTTCTGAAACAGAAAAAGAAAATCAAAACCTTTACATAGAAATCGCCAATTTAAAAAAGGAATCTAAAAATAATCCTCAAATAAAACAAGAGATTAATGGAATTCGTAAAGTAATCAAAAATAATAAGCGAAGATTACTTAGAATAGAAAAAGATTCTGAAATTAGTATTGAAAATACAATATTTATTTGTAAAGAGTTAAGGAAAGCAGAGAGAGAAATAGCTAAAGCTAAAACTTTAATGGTTTGTGCTAATTTAAGATTAGTAGTGAGCATTGCTAAAAAATATATGAACTGGGGACTAAACTTTTTAGATTTAATTCAAGAAGGAAATATAGGTCTTATTAAAGCTGTAGATAAATTTGAATATAAAAGAGGATATCGTTTTAGTACTTACGCTACTTGGTGGATAAGGCAAGCTATTACAAGAGCTATTGCCGATCAATCTCGTACTATTCGTATTCCAGTGCATATGGTGGAGCAAATTAATAAAATAGTTAAGGAATCACGTCGTCTTGTTCAAAAATATGGACGAGAGCCATCTCCAGAAGAAGTTGCCAATGAATTAGATTATCCAGTGGCTAAGGTAAGAAATATCTTACGCATATCCCAAGATCCTATTTCTCTAGAAACTCCTATTGGAGAAGAAAGTGACAGTCATTTAGGAGATTTTATTGAAGATAAAGCCGTAGATTCGCCAGTTAATATTACTACTTTTTTACTATTGCAAGAACAAGTAAAAAATGTTCTTAAAACTTTATCTCCACAAGAAGAAAAAGTTTTAAACTTACGTTTTGGATTAGAAGATGGATTTTCTAGAACTTTGGAGGAAGTTGGCTTGGAGTTTAACGTTACCAGAGAGCGTATTAGGCAAATTGAAGCTAAAGCTTTAAGAAAACTTAGGCATCCTACCCGTAGTCGAAAGCTAAAGGACTATTTGGAAAAATAGTAATATCGCAACCAAACGTGCAATAAAAGTATTTAAAGCTCTATTTAACCTGAGTTCGATTTAAACTTAAATATATGTCGAACTCAGGTTATTTATAGTTCTTCAAACTCTATACACGAAATTATACTCCCTATTAATCATCTATGAAATAAAGAACTTTTGGCTAATAGGAGGTATACTATCTACAATTACCGCAGTTTTTTTCTGTATTCTTTATGTATTATCTTACTAATCTTTCCTACTTTTCCACTCCCAACTAATTTGCTATCTACTTTGGTAGCTGGAAGAATTCCGGCAGAAGTAAAAGTTAAAAATATTTCATCTGCAGTGTAAGCATCATATCTTGTCAAGCATTCCTCCTTTACTTTAATATTCAAATTCTTACAAATATTTATGGCTATATTTCTAGTTACCCCTTCTAAAATACCTAAAGATATTTTTGGAGTATAAACAGTCTCTTCAGATACTAAAAAAATATTACTAATAGTCCCCTCAGTTATCAAGCCCTTAGAATTTAAGGAAACAATCTCAAAGCTATTTCTACTAACAATTTCATTTTTAGCTAAAACATTAGCTAAGAAGTTAGAACATTTTACTTTAGGGGTTAAAGCTTCATCGTAATTTCTTTGGGTACTTACAAAAGAAATGCTAACTCCTTTAGTAAAAAATTCTTTAGGGTAAATAGAGGCTTTTTTTACAAGAATTATCAAACTGTTCTTTTTTTCTCTTTGAACAATACTCACTCGTAGGTAAATATTCTGTAAATTGCTCTTTTTTACAGTAAATAAAATGGTTTCTTTTATCTGGGAAGGAAGAGCAATTTGTAGTACTTTTGCAGAATTAAATAATCTTTTTAAATGCTCTTCTAGTCTAAATATTTTTCCATTTACTACAATTAAGCTTTCAAAAACACCATTAAATACTTCATTGCCCTTAAAAATATTAACTTCTGCTTCTTTTAATTTATAAATACTTCCATCAAGATATACAATTTCTTCCAATAATAAACCTGCTAAATTAATTTAATTTGTGTTATCTTAAAGAATTTAATATTTTAATCTTGCCATGTAATTGAAGGCAAGAAAATAATTTTGCCAGGATTGATTTGTTGATTTATACTCATTATTAAAAGCAAAATAATCAACTAAAACTTCATAAAGACGAGTTAGTTCTCTAAGACGTCTTTTGTTTTTTTGATCGGAAATAGTTAAGCTTAGAAGCTCCAAGCTTCGTTCAAAAGCTTTTTGGCTGTATTTTAAATTATTTTTGTTTTTCCAGCTAATAGCTCGATTAACTTCGCTTCCAATATTAGCCATTTGAACTGGAAATGAAAGCTTAAACCATTTACCCTTTGCCAAATCCTTATGTTGAAAACTCATTTTTCCACCAATTTATCTACTATTGCTTTTATCTTTTCTCTAATCTCAGGGTTATCTACTCCTCTACTACGATTATTTTGAGACGGGCGAAGATTAATCATAGAATCATACTCAATAAAATCATCCCCTTCAAGTTCTATATAGAAATTAATACCCCAAAGATCTCTCTGTTTAGAACCATTTTCTAAAAGTAACGCTTCTTCATCTGAATGAAGCTCGGCATCAACTGCTATAATTTCTTTTTTAACATCAACAACAGCTTTAACAAGATTTCCAAAGCTATTGTAAGCCATTTCGTTTAATTCTTGGAGCGTGATTTTATTTCTTATAATCTTCATTTAATCTTTTAACCTTTTTTTATGATTTAATTGAAGAGTCAATTGATTATACAATACAAGATTCATTAATCTTAGCTACTAAAGATAGGGTCTTTATTAAAGCTTCGGCTTTGTGTAAAGTTTCGTGATATTCTCGCATTGGATTAGAATCAGCTACAATACCTGCTCCTACTTGAAAATAAGCAGTATCATTTTTTATAATAATGGTTCTTATGATAATGTTTAAATCTATATATCCATTATAACCAAGGCACCCAATAGAACCAGTATAAGGCCCTCTTTTAACCGGCTCTAATTCTTCAATAATTTCCATAGCTCTTATTTTAGGAGTACCGGTAATGGTTCCTCCAGGAAAAGTAGCTCTTAAGATATCAAACAATTTAACTCCCTTTTTTAACTTTCCTACAACATTAGATACAATATGAATAACATGAGAATACTTTTCCAATATCATCAGCTCATCCACAAAGACACTACCGTATTCACATATTCTTCCTAAATCATTTCTTTCTAAGTCCACCAACATTATATGTTCTGCTCGTTCTTTGGCATCTAAGCTTAGTTCTTCCGCTAAATTACTATCCTCACTTATAGTTTTTCCCCGAGGTCTAGTTCCTGCTATGGGACGGGTTTGAATTTTATTTTTAAAAACATTAACTAATCTTTCCGGAGAAGAGCTTATGATTTTTAAATTACCTAAGGAAAGGTAAGAGGCAAAAGGGGCAGGGTTAATATTTCTTAATATTTCATAAATCTTAAGAGGATGCTCATATATTTTACTTTCAAATCTTTGGGATAAATTTACTTGAAAAATATCTCCTTCTTTAATATATTCTTTAGCTTTTTCTACTATTTTTTCAAAATTATCTTTAGAAAAATTTGACTTAAGATTAGTTTCATCAGTAAAAGTATCTGTTTTTTTATACTGTTTTATCTCGGCACATGATAATAAATTATAAATTTCTTTAATTCTACTTTTTGCCTCATTGTAGCTATTTAGAGAAAATGAATCTTTGTTAATGTTGATGATAATATAAATTAATTCTTTACTATGTTCATAAACTATTAATTCATTGGTAAATAAGAAGAATATTTCTGGTAGGCTTAAATCATCGCAGCTTAAATTAGGCAGTTCTTCAAATAAATAAGCTACTTCATAACTAAAATAACCTACTCCTCCTGCAGAAAAACTTGGAAGACCTTCTATTTTAGCTATTTTTTTACTTTCTATTATATTTTGCAGCTCAACAACTATATTCCCTTTATACTTTTTTATAGTATCTCTTTTAATAATTTCTATGCTATCTTCTTTTCCCTTAAAGATTAATTCTGGATTTTTTCCCATAAAGGAATAATTGGCTATTTCCTTAGGACCTTTACCGCTATCTAAAAAGAAAGCATACGGTTCATCAAAAGCATATTTTTTAAACAAGTTTAGAGGATTCTTATCTGGTGATTTAAAAGTAGCATACAAAGGAATAATATCGAAATCTTCTTTAATTAAAGAACAACCCATTTTATAATTAGGAATGATCTTTTCTTCTTTCACTTAGATATCCAAATTTCTAACTTTTTTAGCGTAGGTTTGAATAAAATTTCTTCGGGGCTCTACTTTATCTCCCATTAAAATGGTAAATATTTCATCTGCTTCTACAGCGTCTTCTAAAGTTACTCTTAATATGGTTCTATTATCAGGGTCCATTGTTGTTACCCAAAGTTGGCTGGGGTTCATCTCTCCTAAACCTTTGTATCTTTGAATATTTACCCATTTTCTATCAATCTTTTCTAAGCATTCATCTCTTTCTTGATCTGAATAGACATAATGCTCACTTTTCCCTTTCTTTATACAATATAAAGGAGGTTGAGCTATATAGAGATACCCTTCTTTTATAAGAGGCTGCATGTATCTATAAAAGAAAGTAAGCAGTAGGGTACGAATATGAGAACCATCTACGTCAGCATCAGTCATAATGATTACTTTATGATAACGAAGCTTTGAAACATTAAACTCATCTTCCCCTATTCCAGCTCCTAAAGCCATGGTAATAGTTCGTATTTCCTCATTATTTAGCATTTTATCAATTCTAGTTTTTTCTACATTTAAAATCTTTCCTTTTAAAGGTAGAATAGCCTGAAATTTACGATCTCTTCCTTGCTTTGCTGAACCTCCTGCGCTGTCTCCTTCTACAATGTAAAGTTCGCACAAGGAGGCATTTTTTTCGCTGCAATCAGCAAGTTTTCCTGGAAGAGAAGTGCTTTCTAGAGCGCTTTTTCTACGAGTAAGCTCTTTAGCTTTACGAGCAGCTTCTCTGGCAGAGGCAGCGGTTTTTGCTTTTTCTACTACATTTTTAGCTACATCTGGATTTTCCTCAAAGAAATTTACTAATTTTTCTTGAACAATAGACTCTACTATACCTTTTACTTCACTATTTCCCAAGCGAGTCTTTGTTTGTCCTTCAAATTGAGGTTCTTTTATCTTAACACTTATAACTCCAGTAAGTCCTTCTCTTACATCATCTCCTGTAAAAGAAAAATCATTCTCTTTTACTAATTTATTCTTTTTAGCGTAATCGTTTACCACTCTAGTGAGAGCGGATTTAAAACCTATTAAATGAGTACCCCCATCAGGAGTATTTATATTATTAGCATAAGAGAATAGATTTTCCATATAACTGTCATTATGTTGAAAGGCTGTTTCTACTATTATATCCTCTTTTTTATTAATAAAGTAGATAGGGTGTTTATATAAAACACTTTTGTTTTTATTTAAATGCTCTACAAAAGAAACAATTCCTCCTTCATATTTAAAAACATGTTTTTTATCGCTCTTTTTATCTTCAATAACAATTTCTACATCTTTGTTTAAAAAAGCTAATTCTCGTAATCTTTGAGATAGTAGGTCAAAAGAAAATTCAATAACAGAAAATATTTTCCTATCTGGTTTAAATTTTACTTTAGTTCCAGTTTTTTTAGTGACTCCAATAACTTTTATTTCACTAACAGGATTACCATAATTATATTGTTGATAATAAATTTTACCACTCCTATAAATTTCAGCTTCTAGCCATTCTGAAAGAGCGTTTACTACAGAAACACCTACCCCATGTAATCCACCAGAAACTTCATAGGAATCTTTAGAAAATTTCCCTCCAGCATGTAGGGTGGTCATTACTATTTCTAAAGCTGGTTTTTTATACTGAGGATGTATTTCTACAGGAATACCTCGACCATCATCAGTAATAGTTACACTATTATCTTCATGGATAATAACTTCGATATATTTACAATTTCCTGCCAATACTTCATCGATACTATTATCTACCACCTCAAATACCAAATGATGCAAACCTCTATTAGAGGTATCACCTATATACATACTGGGTCTCTTTCTAACTGCTTCTAATCCTTCCAACACTTGAATATTTTCTGCTGTATAATCTAATTTCATTATTTACTTACTCCTCTTTATTAATGTTTTTATTTCTAAAGGGGAAACAATTATACTTCCATTCTTAAATAAGATAAAAGATTTTTTTTCTTTTTTGTTAATTTTATCTACCAAGCCACTCTCTTCTTTTTTTTTAAGAAATTCTGAGCTTATAATATAAGAAAATGCTTTATAACTAAATATTCCTTCTATATTATTCATTAACACTGAATTTTTAAATCCAATATCTAGGATTATTTTTCTATTCTGTTTTTTCATATTATTAAGTTGTTTTAAAACCCCTATAATATAAATATTAATTTTTAAACTTAAAATAAAGGAATATATTCTTATGTCGAACTCAGGTTATATTAGTATATTTTTGAGCGAATATCCTTAATTATATTTTTATCCATATTTAAATTAACCTTTTCTATAATCTCTTTCTTTAAAAAATTAAATTCATTATTCCATATAGGATTTTCTATTTTTATATATAAAATTTTATTTTTTATCTGTAAAGGAATTATATGTTTAGAAATCTCTTCCCCAACTATTTTTTTCCACTTTTTTTTTAGTTTTTCTTCTAAAAATTTAGAAGTAAGGTTACTTTTCTTGATAATTCTTTTTAAAATAACCTCTATACTCTCAAAATCACCTTTTCTCCTCATTTTTTAATACATCTCCGTCCTTTACACTGAAAAATGAATAATTCGCAAATCCCATATTTCTTAAAAACTCTAAATTGGTAGTTGTTATAAACATTTGTATTTGGTTGTTTAAAAGTCTAGTAAAATTTCTTTTTTTTTCTTGATCTAATTCTGAAAACATATCATCTAGTAATAATATGGGAAATTTTTCAGTTTTTTTATAAATATAATATAATTCTCCGAAACGAATAGCAATAGCAGCCATTTTTTTTTGGCCCCGAGAACCAAAGTTTCCAATATTTACCCCTTTAAAGGAGAATATTAAATCATCTTTATGGGGACCAACTAAAGTAAACCCTCTTCTTAATTCATATTCTTTATATTTATATAATTTATCATAAAACTCTTTTTCTAGATTATCTGAAAAAATGAAAGGTTTGTACTTAACTTCAAAAAGGTCTTTTGTGGGTAATATTTCTTTATAAAATCCTGAAACTATTTTATTTAATTCATTGATAACCTCATTTCTAATTTTTATTACTTCTACTCCTTCTTTAACAAGTATATTGTCTAAACTTTCTAATATTTTATCTTTTTTAAAGAAACTTCTTTTATCAATTAGTATTTTATTTCGAGACAATAGTGTTTTGTGGTATTTTTTCAAATGATAAAGATATTTTTCATTAATTTGAGAGATTAACAAGTTTATAAAATATCTTCTTATCGTGGGATCTTTATCCAGAATATGTAGGTCTTTTGGAGAGAAAATAACACAATGAAATAGATTAAATACTTGATTTTGTTTAGTTATTTTTTTATTATTTATTTTTATTTCTTTTTTAAAATCTTGAAACAATATACTTATTTGATGAATATCATTATTATTAACAATATCTCCTTTAAGAAAAAATATATTTTTATTCCATTGAATCAAATCTTGGTCTTTTTTTTTTCTGAAAGATTTAGATTTGTTTAAATAGTAAATTGCTTCTATTATATTAGTTTTTCCTTGGGCATTATTACCAGAAAAAACATTAAGATTTGGATTAAATTTTAAATTTAAATCTTTTAAGTTGCAAAAGCTTCTAATTTTAAGGTTTTCTATAAACAAATTTAACTCACCTTATCAATCCTCATAGGCATAATCATATATCTATAATCACCACAAGTTAAAAGCCCTGCGTTTTTATCGTCTTTAATACTAAAACATATCTCCTCTTCTTCTAAGTTTTTTAAGACATCCATTAAATATATAGCATTAAAGCTAGCTTTTAATTCCTCGCCCATATATTTAACCCTAATATCTTCACTAGAACTTCCCATCTCTAATGCTTGAGAGTTAATTCTAAGATTATCAGAAGATATAGTAAAGAGTAGTTTTTCGTTAGATATTATTGACATTCTTCTACAAATATTTAAAAATTCTCTATTTTTTACATAAAACTTATTTTGATTATCTATAGGAATAAGCTCTCTAAAATTTGGGTATTTTCCTTCCATGAGTTTAGAGTTTAAAATAAAATCTTCTCCCTTGAAAGTTATCTGATGTTCTTCTATGAAAAATTCTATTTTTTTTTCGTCATAATCTATAACTCTTAAGAGTTCTTGTAATGTTTTACTAGGAATAATAATATCACAACTATTAGTAGAATAATCTAACTCTTTCTTGATAATAGCTAATCTGTATCCATCAGTTGCCACCATTTCTATAGTTTTTTCATTTATAGACAAATAAACACCATTTAATATATAGCGAAAAGTATCTAAAGATATAGCAAATATAACTTTTTTAATCATTTCTTTTAATATAGAAGAAGATATAGTAAATTTATTTTCCATATTAACCTTAGGAAAAATTGGAAAATTTTCTTTTGGTACACAGTTTAATTTATAATTAGATCTACCGTAAGAAATATTAAGTTCTTTCTGATTACTATTAATTAAAATATGATTATCAGGAGATTCTTTAATAATATCAAATAATTTTTTATTAGATATAACTATATCTCCTTTATCAATTATATTAACTTTAGCTATACATTCTAAACTAATTTCTAAGTTTGTTGTAGTTAAATAGAGATAATGATCATTCATTGTTTTTAAATGAATATTATATAATATTGGTAGATGAGTTTTAGTAGGAATAATACCTTGGGATTTTTGGAGTGCTCTTAATAAATCTTTTTTTTCACAACTTATATTCATTTGTAAATATTTGGGTTATTTGTTTTTATTATATAGATATATAAAATTAGTTGTAGTAATAATAGAGCCTGTTAGTATGTTGATATCTCATGTAGAATTAATGGTGTTAAGGTATACGATAGTGGATATATATGTTGATTACTTTTGTATTTTTTCCACATTTTAAACATTAATAGATATTTTTTTATTTTACCCACAACTTATACACTAATTATACACTTCTCTTATACTATCTTTTATTTCATCTATTTTTCGATTAAAATGTTCATCTTTTCTAATCTTTTCTTTAATTTTTTCACAAGCATGAATTACTGTAGAGTGGTCTCTACCTCCAAATCGCTCTCCAATTTCAGGTAGAGAAGAATTAGTTAATTCCCTACAAAGATACATAGCAATTTGTCTTGGTAAAGCTATAGCGTTGCTTCTTTTTTTTGTTCTCATATCAGAAGGATGTAATCGAAAATATTTTACGATCTTATTTTGGATTTGGTCTATAGTAATAAAGTCAGAGCTATCTTCTATTATTATATCTTTTAAGATTTGCTTTGTTATAGATATATCAAGTTTTTGTTTACTTAAAGTAGAAAAAGCAGCTACTTTATTTAAAGCTCCAAGTAATTCTCTAGTATTTTTTTTGATCCTACTAGCAATATAGTTTAATATTTCATCAGATACATTTATTTTCTTTTCTTCTGATTTCTTTCTTAAGATAGCTATACGCATTTCTATTCCAGGTATTTGTATATCTGTAGTGAGACCAGATTCAAACCTTGATCTAAGACGTTCTTCAATAGCAGGTAATTCTCTTGGAGGTCTATCACTAGTAATTACTATTTGACGATAAGATTCATATAAAGTGTTGAAAGTATGGAAAAATTCTTCTTTAGTGCTATCTTTTCCTGCTAAAAATTGAATATCATCTATTAGTAAAACATCGATATTTCGATATTTATTCTTAAAAGAGAAAATAGATTTATCATATCTTATAGATTCAATAAATTCATTAGTAAAGCGTTCCGAAGAAAGATAAAGAACTTTTTTATCTGGATATAATTCTATTATTTTATGAGCAATAGCTTGAACTAAATGGGTCTTTCCTAAACCAACACCACCATAAATAAATAAGGGATTATAAGCATAAGCAGGGGATTCTGCTACTGCTAAAGAAGCTGCATGAGCAAAACGATTTGAATCTCCAATAATAAAATTTTCAAAAACGTAATGAGGATTTAAACTTAAGAGGTTTGTAGAATTTTTGATTTTTCTTTCTTTGATGATATTAGGAGCTTTGTTTTTTAAATTTACCAAAGGTTCCTCATATTTAGAAACTACAATAGATACAGGTCCTAATGTATTATTTTTTGAGACATCTAAAAGTGTACGATAAAGTTTTTCTTTATATTCTTTAACTACTTTATCTCGAACAAAATTATTAGGAACTTCAATCTCTACTTTTTCATTAGAAGCTGATTTGAGTTTAGTTTGACATAACCAAAGATTAAAAGTTTTAGTGTTAACCTTACTTTTTATGGTATTCAACACCTCACTCCATAGCTTTTCTAACATAATTCACCTCTAGTTGTAAACATTTTATCCACAAAACTTACTTACAATTTAATTTTGTGGTTTTCTTTTTTAAAATATTATTTAAATTTATTAACATTTTATTAATAAGTTTTGGTTTTTTGAAAAGGTTGATATTATTAGAGATGCAACCCATACAACACAAATACGAATAATTGAAATTTAAAACGAAAAGTTTAAAAGTTTACTTATAAGAGAAATTCTTTTAAGAAGGTTAAGAATTATCAACAATTTATTAACAAATAAATCAATACCTTAAAAACTTACGTTACGATTATATATATTTCTTATAAAAAGGCAAGTCAAATTTTAAAAATAAAGTTGACAATAATTTAATGATTACTATATAATCTACTTAAGTTTAAAAAATTCAAAGGGTTTTCATGAGAAGTGATATTATAAAAAAAGGAGTGGAAAGAGCTCCTCATCGATCTCTTTTAAAAGCTATAGGATATACTGATTGGGAAATTAACTCTCCTATTATTGGAGTTGTAAATTCTTACAATGAATCTATACCGGGACATATTAATTTAGATAAGATAGCAAGTGCTGTAAAGACGGGAATTAGGAAGGCTGGAGGAACCCCTGTAGAATTTTCTACTATTGGAATTTGCGACGGTATTGCCATGAATCATTTAGGAATGAAATACTCTTTAGCTAGTAGAGAATTAATTGCAGATTCTGTAGAAACTATGGCCATGGCTTTTCCTTTTGATGCTTTGGTAATGATTCCTAATTGTGATAAGATAATTCCAGGAATGCTTATGGCTGCTGCTAGAATAAATATTCCTACTATATTTATTAGTGGTGGACCTATGCTTTATGGTATTTTAAAAGGCAAAGATGTAAACTTAATTTCAGTTTTTGAAGGAGTTGGAGAAGTTTTAGCTAACAAAATGAGCGAAAAGGATTTAAAAGAATTAGAAGATTGTGCTTGTCCGGGGTGTGGTTCTTGTGCAGGAATGTATACTGCTAACTCTATGAACTGTCTTAGTGAGGCTTTAGGTATGGCTTTACCAGGAAATGGAACTATTCCTGCGGTCAACGCTGCTCGGATTAGATTAGCTAAAGAAGCTGGAGTTAAAATTTTAGAGCTTTTAGAGAAAGACATTAAACCTCGAGATATTTTAACTAAAAAATCATTTTTAAATGCTTTGGCCGTAAATATGGCTCTTGGGGCTTCAAGTAATACCGTCCTTCACTTAAAAGCTTTGGCCAATGAAGCAGGTATTGAATTAGATTTAAGTGTTTTTAACGAAGTAAGTCAAAAAACCCCTTATCTATGTAATTTAAATCCAGCAGGTCATCATTATATACAAGATTTAAATGAAGCTGGAGGAATTCCAGCAGTAATGAAAGAACTTTCTAAAAAAGAAATAATTAATTTAGAAGAGTTAACTGTTACTGGTAAAAAAGTTGCAGAAAATATAAAAGATAAAGAGATACTTAATTTAAACATTATAAAATCAATAGAAAGTCCTTATCGAGAAACAGGAGGCTTGACTATTCTTTATGGAAACATAGCTCCACAAGGTGCAGTAGTAAAAGAAGCTGCAGTAGATAAAGAAGTTTTACAATTTAAAGGATATGCAAAGGTTTTCAATAGTGAAGAAGAAACAGTAAAAGCTATAAAGGATGGTTTGATTAAAGAAAAAATGGTAGTAGTAATTAGATATGAGGGTCCCCAAGGAGGACCAGGGATGAGAGAAATGCTTACTCCTACGGCAGCTATAGTAGGAATGGGTTTAGGAAAGAAAGTAGCTCTAATAACTGACGGAAGATTTTCTGGAGGAACTCGAGGAGCCTGTATTGGTCATGTTTCTCCTGAAGCAGCTTCTGGAGGAGTTATTGCGTTGCTTAGAGATGGAGATGAAATAATAATAGATATTCCCCATAAAAAATTAGATGTTAATTTAAGCGAAGAAGAAATAGAAGATCGAAGAAGTAGATGGATAAAACCGGAGCCTAAAATTAAAAAAGGCTATTTATATCGTTACTCTCAAATGGTTTCATCAGCTGATGAAGGAGCAATATTAAAATAACATAGGAATAATTATGGCTAAGTTAAATGGAGCTAAAATAGTTATAGAATCATTAATTAAAGAAGATGTAAAAGTTCTTTTTGGTATTCCTGGAGGAGTGGTCATACCTATATTTGATGTTTTGTATGATGCTCCTCCTATAAGGTTTATTTTAACTAGACATGAACAAGGGGCCATTCATGCAGCTGATGGTTATGCTCGCTCCACAGGTAGAGTAGGAGTATGTCTTGCTACTTCTGGTCCTGGAGCTACTAATTTAGTAACAGGTATTGCTACTGCTTATATGGATTCTATACCTATTGTAGCTATTACTGGACAGGTTCCTAGTACTATGATTGGCAATGATGCTTTTCAAGAAGCAGATATTATAGGCATAACCCGTCCTATTACCAAACATGGATTTTTAGTAAAAGATGTTAGGGATTTAGCAAACATCATAAAGCAAGCTTTTCATATTGCTCGTACCGGAAGGCCTGGTCCGGTATTGGTGGATTTACCTAAGGATGTATCTGTGGGAACTTGTGAATATCGTTATCCAGAGATTATTCACATTAGAGGCTATAATCCTAACTATTTTGGTCATATTAAGCAGATTAAAAAAGCGGCTGATAAAATTAATTCCTCAAAAAGGCCAGTTATCTATGCTGGAGGAGGGGTTGTGCTTTCTAATGCCGATGAAGAAGTAAAAATATTAGCTGAGAAAACCAATATTCCGGTTACTAATACCTTACTAGGTCTAGGAGGATTTCCAGGAGACCATTCTTTATCTATGGGAATGTTAGGCATGCACGGTACTTTTTATGCTAATTATGCTATTTCAGAATGTGATTTAATTATTGCTATTGGAGCACGTTTTGATGATCGTATTACAGGTAAAATAGATGAATTTGCACCCCATGCAGAAATTATTCATATAGATATTGATCCTTCAGCTATAAGTAAAAATATTAAAGTTCATATTCCTATTGTTGGTGATGCCAAGAATGTTCTTTTAGAATTAAATAAATTGGTAAAGAGAGTGGATACTGAAGAATGGTTAAGAAAGATAGAAAAATGGAAAAAAGAGTATCCTTTAACCTATAAAAAAGATGGAAAGCTTCGCCCTCAATTTGTAGTGGAAAAAATCTATGAAGTTACCAAAGGAGAGGCTATTATTGCTACAGAAGTAGGACAAAATCAAATGTGGGCTGCTCAATTTTATAAATACAAAAGACCTAAGCAATTTTTATCTTCCGGAGGTTTAGGAACCATGGGATATGGTTTTCCAGCAGCTATCGGAGCTGCTATAGGCAATCCTGATAAAATTGTTTTCGATATTGCTGGAGACGGAAGCTTTCAAATGAATATTCAAGAACTGGCTACAGCTGTAATAGAAAGGATACCAGTTAATATAGCTATATTAAATAATCAATACTTAGGAATGGTTAGGCAGTGGCAGGAATTATTCTTTGATAAAAGATATTCTTATACTAGCTTAGAAGGTAGTCCTGACTTTGTTAAAGTAGCTCAAGCTTATGGAGCTGAAGGAATATTGGTAACAAAATGTGAAGAAGTAGTGCCTGCAATTGAAAAAGCTATAAAATCACCTCTTCCTGTGGTGATTGATTTTAGAGTAGAAAAAGAAGAAAATGTATTTCCTATGGTACCTGCAGGAGCAGCTCTAACGCAAATGATGTCAGGAATTGCCTAAAAAAGAATATCAAGTGGAAAATAGTAGATCTTTTCAGGATTAGTAAAAAAGTTATTTGCTTTGGAAGGCTAATAGAATAAAATAGTAACTATTCAGCAATGTTCGATATAACAACATATTTCCTTAGTGCAAAGTTTATGCTGAATAGTTATAAATATTAATCAAAAAAGATGACAAGATGAAACACATTATTTCAGTATTGGTCGAAAATAAATTTGGGGTATTAGCTCGTATTTCAGGATTGTTTAGTAGTCGGGGGTTTAATATTGATAGTCTTACTGTAGGGGTAACTGATAATCCAGAAATTGCTCGTATGACCATTGTGGTTAAAGGTGATGACCACACATTAGAACAAGTTACAAAGCAACTTCATAAATTAATTGATGTAATAAAAGTGAGTGATTTAACT
>JASEGW010000110.1 GCA_030017825.1 bacterium
TCCTGCTTCTGCAGGAATGACGAAAAACTTGTCCTCGACTCTGATCGGGGAACGGGAATCCAATCTTTTCAATAGCTTCTGGATTCCTGCTTCTGCAGGAATGACGAAAAACTTGTCCTCGACTCTGATCGGGGAACGGACTAAATCAACAGACTCATAAATGGAGGTTTTGTAAATGAAAGTATTGGTTACAGGTGGCGCAGGTTATATTGGATCAATGTTAGTCCCTGAGTTGTTGAAAAATAGCTATAAGGTGATGGTAATAGATAACTTTATGTATAATCAAACTCCATTGCTGGACTATTGTTATGATAGAAATTTAGAAATTATTCGTGGAGATACCCGTGATAGAAAGCTTATTTCAAGTTGCATAAAAGAAACTGATATAATTTTCCCTTTGGCTTGCCTTACAGGAGCGCCTCTTTGCTCAAGAGATGAAATTGCTGCTAAAACTACTAATTTTGATGCAATTAAGATGATTTTGGAACTACGAAGTAAAGACCAGAAGATTATCTTTCCTACTACAAATAGTGGATATGGAGTAGGAGAAAAAGGAAAATATTGCACTGAAGAGACTCCCTTAAAACCTATTTCCCTTTATGGCCGCCTAAAAGTAGATATAGAAAGAGAACTGTTAAATAGTGGTAATTGCATTACTCTAAGATTAGCAACAGTTTTTGGAACAAGCCCCAGAATGAGGCTTGACTTATTAGTAAATGATTTTGTGTATCGAGCGGTTAACGATCGTTTTCTGGTCTTATTTGAGGCACAGTTTAAAAGAAATTATTTACATATTAGAGATATAGCAAGGGTATTTATTCACTGTCTTGAAAATTTTGATGAAATAAAAGATGAGCCTTATAATGTAGGCTTAAGCGATGCCAATCTTAGCAAGTGGGAACTTTGCGAGGAGATAAAGAAGCAAGTTCCTAATTTTTATTTTATAGAGGCAGAAGTGGGAGAAGATCCTGACAAAAGAGATTATATAGTTAGTAATGAGAAAATAGAGGCGACAGGATTTAAACCAGCTTTTTCGCTTCAGGATGGAATAGCTGAACTGATAAAGGGATACCAGGTAGTAAAAAGAAATCAGTTTTCTAATGTTTAAACTTTATACGAGGGCGAATCCTAATGTCAAATAACAAAGCTCAAAGTTCAAATGAAATCCAAAATTCAAATGACAAAATATATGATTTGGAAGAAAGAACTGCCAAGTTTGGTGAAGAAGTTATTGAGTTTGTGAAGACTCTTGAAAGAAATGAAATTAATTCTCCTCTAATCAGACAGGTAGTGAGATCTGGTACAAGTGTTGGTGCAAATTATATGGAAGCAGATGGGGCAGAATCGAAGAAAGACTTTCGGTATAAAATTGGCCTTTGCAAAAGGGAAGCAAAAGAAACAAAGCATTGGTTAAGAATGATTGCTAAGGCAAATTCACATAAGAATATGGACTGCCGAAGATTATGGCAAGAGGCCCAAGAACTAACACTAATTTTTTCCTCAATCCTTTTATCAAAAAAGAAGAAGGTTTTTGGTATTTAGTCATTTGTCATTCATTTGACATTTAGATTTTGGCATTTGGATTTGTTAAGGCGGAGATATGTGGCAAGGGATAGATTTATTATTAGTTAATCCTGGCAATCAGAAAGAGGCATATGGTGATTTAAGTTTGTCTCTTTCAGGGATTGAGCCTCCTATCTGGTGTGCTATGATGGCTTCGTTTATTAGAAAGCATAGATATTCAGTAACGATTATTGATGCTGATGCAGAATGTTGGTCGCCACAATATGCAGCAGAGAAGATTATTGAGCTTAATCCTCATTTAGTAAATATTGTAGCTTTAGGAACAAATCCTTCCGCTTCTTCTACTCCAAAAATGCCTGCCATTAGGCAGACTCTTAATGCAGTTAAAGATAAAGCTCCTTATCTGAAGATAATTCTAAGTGGATTACATCCTTCTGCACTTACAAAGCAAACTCTTGAGGAAGAAGAGACAGATTTTGTGTGCCAAGGAGAAGGATTTTATACTATTCTTCAACTTTTAGACTTAATAAAATCAGGAAAAGATGTAAATAACTATGATATTAATGGATTGTGGTTCAGAAAAAATGGAAAAATAGTGGGCAGTCAACCACTAAGAATAGTTAAAGATTTAGATAATGAATTTTCCATTCCTGCATGGGATTTATTACCTATGGAAAAATATAGAGCTCATAACTGGCATTGTTTTGAGGATTTAGACAACAGAAGTCCCTATGCAGTAATTTATACTAGTTTAGGTTGTCCTTTTAATTGCAGCTATTGTCCCATTCATGCTTTTTATGGAAAACCAGGTCTTAGATTTCGTAGTCCAGAAAAGGTAATAGAAGAGATCGATTTTTTAGTGAAGGATTATAATGTAAAAAATATCAAAATTATGGATGAGTTATTTGTTATTAATGAAAAGCGGGTATTAGAAATTTGTAATCTTATTATTGAAAGAGGATACAGCTTAAATATATGGGTCTATGCAAGAGTTGATACTGTAAAAGAGAGGATTCTTAAAAAAATGAGGCAAGCTGGTATAAAATGGTTTGCCTATGGATTTGAATCTGCAAACGAAAGAGTGCGTAAAGGTGTATCCAAAAAAATAAAACAAGAAGAGATAAAAGAAGCAGTAAGGATGACCTATGATGCAGATATTAATATAATTGGTAATTTTATCTTTGGTCTTCCAGATGATGATGAAAAAACAATGCAAGAAACATTGAACATGGCTAAGGAGTTTAATTTTGAATATATAAATTTTTATACTGCTATGGCTTATCCAGGTTCTGACCTTTATAATGAAGCTCTAAAGAATAGTTGGCCTTTACCAGAAAATTGGCTTGGGTATTCGCAGCTTGGTTACGAGAGTTTACCTTTGCCAACAAAGTATCTTTCAGGGGTTGAGGTACTAAGATTTAGAGATAAAGCTTTTCAAGAATATTTATCAAGCCCAAAATATCTTAGAAAAATTAGAGAAAAGTTCGGAGAAAAAGTGGAGCGATCCATACTTGATATGCTGAAGAAGAAATTAAGACGCAAATATGCTTGAAATATAATTTCATCACGAAATCTCGAAAGGATGAAAACACGAAATTTTTTTAAGACTAACGCTATAACTTTTTCGTGCTTTCTAATTTTTGTGTTTTTGTGATAAATGATTAAGAGGTGATGAGATGATTATCAGTAGAACGCCTTTTCGCATATCATTCTTTGGTGGAGGAACTGATTATCCAGTATATTATAAAGAGAATGGAGGATCTGTATTAGCTACTACTATTGATAAATATTGTTATATTACTTGTAGATATTTACCACCATTTTTTGAACATAACCACAGAATTGTTTATTCTAAAATTGAGAATGTTAAGAATATATCGGAAATAAATCATCCTTCTGCTAAAGCAGTATTACAGTATATGAAGATAGATGGTGGAGTGGAGATACATCATGACGGAGATCTTCCTGCAAGGACTGGTCTTGGGTCAAGTTCGTCTTTTACGGTAGGGTTACTTCATGCTATTTATGCCTTAAAAGGAAAGATGCCGACAAAGATGCAGCTGGCTAATGAGGCAATTCATATAGAACAAAACATTATAAAAGAAAATGTAGGTTCGCAGGATCAAGTTTCGGTTGCTTTTGGAGGTTTCAATAGGATAGATTTTGATAGAGATGGAATGATCAGAGTTAATCCTGTAATTATTAAAAAAGAAAGATTAGATAAACTTCAGAAGTATATGATGTTTTATTACACTGGAATTTCAAGAATTGCTTCAGAGGTTGCTAAAAAGCAGATTGAAGATACTCCTAAAAAGAAGAAGGAATTATCTGATATGCATCAAATGGTAGATGAGGCTTTGAAAATACTAAACAATGAAGATGGAGATGTTTTAGATTTTGGAAAGCTTTTGCATGAATCATGGAAACTTAAGAAAAATTTAACTGAAAAGATATCAACTTCTGAAGTTGATAATATTTATGAAATTGCCATGAAAGCTGGTGCTGTAGGAGGTAAATTATTAGGCGCTGGAGGCGGAGGCTTTATGATTATATTTGCCGAACCAGATATTCAGCCAAAGATAAGAACAAGATTAATGGGTCTTTTAGAAGTTCCATTCAAATTTGAAAATCAAGGAAGCCAGATTATCTTTTATCAACCAAATGGAGTTTATTGATATTACGAAATCACGAAAGGGCGAAAATACGAAATTGACCACAGAAAAAATAGAAAAAGATTTTTATCACGAAATCACGAAAGAGTGAAAACACGAAATGGATACAAGAGATATAGATGTGGTTATTCTCTGTGGAGGTTTAGGCAAACGGCTTCAGGTGGTAGTAAATGACCGACCTAAGCCCATGGCCGAGATAAATGGATGCCCATTTCTTGATGTTCTGATAGAGTATATAGCTGGTTATGGGTTTAGACGCTTTATCCTGTGCATAGGATATATGGGGGATATAATTAAACAGCATTATCAAAAGAACAGTGGTCCTTTAACAATCTTATTTTCTGAAGAGAAAGAACCATTAGGTACAGCAGGTGCTATTAAGAATGCAGAATGCTTTATTAAGAGCAACCCTTTTTTAGTTATGAATGGAGATTCGTTCTGTCCTGTGGAGTTGGATAAATTTGTTGATTATCATATTGCTAAAAAGACACTTACAACAATAGCCTTGACTAAGATTGAAGAAAATAAGGATTACGGCTTGGTGACTATAAACTCATCGGACAGAATAATAAGTTTTACTGAAAAAACTGAGGTAGATAATAATAGCGAACTTGTTAATGCTGGGGTATATCTTTTTCAAAAAGATGTTCTTTCATTGATACCTGCAAATAGAAATTATTCTCTTGAGTATAACTTATTTCCAACAATTACTGAAAAAAGGATTTATGGTTATATTACTAAGGGTAATTTTATAGACATTGGAACTCCAGAACGATTAGAAAAGGCAAAACAAATATTAGCCAAATTCAAATTTTGAATATATGGATTATTTTTTTAAATGATGTTTTTTTTCTCGATAATCTTCTATCTTGAAGATTGCTAAGAATACAAGGGCTATTATTCCTACTCCAATCAGGGCAATGTAAAAAGGGTGCATTTTATTCCTCCTTTCCAGATGGGATGATAAGGAATGCTACCAAAAGAAATAACAAAGAAGACATAGTTCCAAAAATGACCAATTTTGCTGTTAGCTTTTCAGTAATTAAGCTTCCTATTATCACGATGGTAATGATGTACTTGGCCACATCTACCAACATTTTGCCTATTTCCATTCGTCTATTATAATAGACTTACTGCGAAATAACAGCAATAGATACAAAAAAGCTTATAGATGCC
>JASEGW010000111.1 GCA_030017825.1 bacterium
GCTTATTGTTTATTTCAAAGAATTGAAAAGAAAGATTTAGATTTAGTTGGTATTGTTAGTTTTATTGGTTAATTGAGTTTTGATATTGGCGTTATTAAGAAAAAACATATCCCTAATAATTCTAATTTATAAAAACAAATGTGCTACCCACAAAAAGTACCAGCTACTATTTTTTCAATTATCTACCATTTGTTACTTAATATTTACCATTTTAAAATCTAAATTCTACCTTTACAGAAACTTCATAAGAAAGATAGTCTTTAAACTCTTCGCTTTTATTTTGAAAATAGGCAGTTTTAGCAAATACTTCTGTTGTTAATGATTCTTTTACTCTGTAGTCATACCCTAGAGATAAATTATACTGGTTTGTTTTCTTTCTTGTCTGTCCCGTATCTTCTTTCTTCAAAATAGCATCTATACTTAACTTGTTTTCAAGTTTGTTCTTTAAATATAAATGTTTCTTACTAAAAGGAACTTTTATCTTCATGGGTTTTAAAATAGTATAATTCATTAAAAACTTGGGGGTTATAGTTTCGTCAAGGGTAGTATTCTTTGTGTATATTTTTTTGCTTTTTTGATAATTTAAAGAAAGATTTGTGCGGAATTCTCTACTCCAATTTATATTCCAAATAGAGTTAGGGTTAATAGAAATAGAAGTAGAAATATTAGGCTCTATACTTTTATTCTGACTATAATTAAGAATAAAATAAGAACTTTGGGCTACTTCTTTAAATCTAGGAAATATTTTTATTAAATCAAATCTGAATCGACTTCTATAAGTGATAAATTCTTGATATCTTAAAGAGCTTTGAGTTTGCTGGGTATCTTTTATTAGAGTATAAGTAGTAGATAGTTCTAATGGTTTCCAGACATACCAATTGTTTGTAAGGTTATAAGTTTTTGTTTTAGAAGCATTTTTTCTTTGATTTTTTAAGAATGATTCATATTCTAATTTTCCAAATAATAACTTATCTTTATAATAGTCCTTGTAAACTTCCTTGATAATATCTTTAGTATCTAAGTCTTTGCTAATTTTATCATAATTGGCTGAAAGAGCTAAACTATACCTAGGGTGAAATTCTACAAATTTCATTTTTGACCACCATTTTACAGGATTAATTTCATCACTAAATCTAAAATTAGCTATAGATTTTACATTTTTAACCTCTTTATCAGAAACACTGTTCAAATAATCCTCACTAACAAGACAATTAACCTCAATTTGAGGTTTTAATCCCTTAATTTTATAAATATCAAATTTATAATCATTTCCTATTGATCTAAACTTAGGATAATAGCTTTCTTTTTTCTTCTGGTCTTCCCTCTCAAATTTAAATAAAACTCTGGTACTTAAAACAGAAAAAGGAGTATAGTTAATAGTAATTGAATCTCCTAAAGTTTTTCCTTTTAAATAAGAATCTTTGGTAGATTCTTTGGGATATTTGGTATCCCGAATACTTCCATAGTACCTGCTACTTAATGAAGTGCTTAATTCTTTTCCTGTAGGAACAACCCAAATTTTTGAAGGAAATTGATATTGATAGTTTGCATTTATTTCTAAACTTTTATTATTTTCAATCCTTTCTTCATTTCGATAATCATTTTCGTTTTCACTTGCAGAGTAATTAGTATTTACCGTGGGAAATTTTTTAAAAGAGAATTTTGATCCAATATTATGCCCAATGAAAGTTCTTTTTCCAAATTTAGACCGAGTTATACCTATAGTTCTCACAGGATCAAGTAAAGGATCTGTGTAAGTTTCTTCTTTCTTAAAATTATAATTTAAGGGTAACCATTTAATAAGCTTTAGAGAAGTATCTATATTTTGACTCTTGATATCCTGGGAAGGAGTAGTGCGACCTACGCTTTCAAAATTCTTATCTATCTTTTCTTGACTCCATTTTAAGTTTAGGAGATCTTTATAACTAGTATCAATTGTAACTCTTTTAGCTTCCCCTTCTTTAACAACATTATCAGCTAAATGTATTTCATTAATCCAAACTTTATTCCAAATTCCTCCTGTGTCCTCATTCCCTTTTATTCCCAATCTAATCTCGTTAATATTATTTAAAGAAGGATTTCCACAAATTTTATAATCACCTTCCTCGTAAGTAGTTAGACCCTCTAATTGAATTTTGGAGAGATAGCTATTAAGTTTTACCAAGTCTATCTTTATTAATTGCCATCCAACAAAGTTTACCTTTGTTTTATATCTAATGTAGTTTTGGTCATTATTTCCTAGCCAAATATAGAATTCCTCATTCTTCCCATCACCATAAATAAAATAATTAAAAGATTTGTATCCTGTATAATTTTGAGCTTTATTAAATTTATAATAAGCATAAGCTTCCTTGTTATTTTCCACTTTATATTCAAGAACTAAAGTCTCTTCTTTTTCAATATCTATATATTTATATAAATCTTTAAACTCTTTTTGATATTTAGGATCATCTTTTAAAGAATAATATTCTGTAGAGTTGTCTTCGCTATTTAAAGATTTTACCTTAATGTTTTCTTCGCCACCATATTCTTTCCATTTGTTGCCAAATAAAGAAATATGGTCTATATAAATAGTATTTTCCCCCTGCCCTTCAACCCTAATGCGAATATGTTTAATTGTCTTCCATAATTCTTTTTCATCCATATCACCCTCTTTTTTTTCTAATTCCTTACAAGGAATGGTATAAAGTGCCCAGCCTGAATTGGTTTCAGAAGGACAAGGAGAAGACTTATAATTTGCGTTACTAGTAATATCTACTGTGAAATAATTTTCATTTTTATCTAATACTCCATCTTTATCCAAATCTTCTGTATCTAATTTATTGTTATCTTTTCCTATCCAAGTTTTTTCACCATCATTAAATTCCCATCCTGTATCTTCTCCATGGTTAAGCAACTGATCATTATTTTTGTCTTCAGTATCTAAAACATCATCTCCATCTGCATCTTCGCAAATCATACCTAAATCTATGTAAATTTTTGCTTCCTGAGGTATCTTGGCCCAAACTTCTAAATATTTGTACTCAGAAAAATCCACTCCTGAGTTAGAAATACTATTTACAATAGCTACGCTATGATCCAGTGAACTATTTTCGTATTTTAATACCAAAGAATTCTTTTTCTTCTTTTCGTCATTTAAATGCCCTACTTCTTCATTATAAGGCCCTGCTCTGCTATTATAAAGTTCTGATTTATAAAAAAGTTTTCCTCTTTTTTTATTAAAAGGTAAGCGACCTAAACTCCAAGAATCTTCGTTTAAAGAAATAGTTTGGGTCCTCTTAATACCTTCCATATTATCAATTTTTGCTTTCCCAAAAGTATTAGAATTATGCCAAGATTTAGCCACCTCTCCTGAAATTGACATATTCCATTCTTTAGGTAAATTAAATAAATTACTTACCATAGAAGAAACATTTATTTTGCTATCCATATCAATAATATGCAAACTTTCAGGAGAAGAAAATGCCTCAGGAATCTCTCTTGCTTCACTACTGCCTTCGTATATATAGGTTGACCCAATAAAAAAATCTTTACTAAAATTTAAGTTTCCTCTTATTCCTGTCAAAGTCTTTTTATACAATCCTCCAAAAGGCATATATTCATAATCAATCTTTATTTCACTATTTACTCCTATCTCCTCTTCTTTAAGAAAAGTGATAAAACCAGAAAAATAATCGATAATATAATCTTCATCTTTCTTGAGTAATCTTCCATCTAAATATATTCTTTCGCTATCAATAACTATATTTATTCGGTTTAAGAAAAATTCTTTCTCTTTTCTTTTATATTCTACATGAATTTTATACTTATTTTTTTTATTAATGGTATCATATAACTCTTGGTTAGAAAGTTTTTCTTTTTCGCTTTCTGTGAGGACTATTGGAATGCTTTCATTATCTCTTAGATCAAAAGGAGTAAGATCAGGGAAAAATAATATTCCAAAATCAACATCTATACATTCGTAATCTACCAAATTATCTTTATTCTTATCTAAACCAAAAATATATAAATAAGTATCCTCATCTTTATCTCTAATATTGTCGTTATTCTTATCGTAATAATTCTTATTTGTTAAATCTCTAATCTCCAACAAAAAGTCTTTATCATTTAAATTAATATTGTTAGATCCTAAAGAATAATAGCATTTTTGCTCATATCCTTTGTAGTATTCTTTATTATAAAAAGGAACATCACTATGATTAGCTTGAATCATTAGCAATTCATTCTTATCCTCATTAAAAGTACCATCACTACTATATCCCCATTTTTCCTTTTTTGACTTATAGGCTACTAAGATAATATAGTTTTGACTAATATTTTTACGGAAATTAATAATACCAGTCTGGTAATTCATTACATAATCAGTAATAGGATGAAGTTCATCAAAACTGTTTTCACCTTTATAATAATTATTTTTATTATTACTATATCCAGCAGCTGTAACAGAATTTTGATTATCGCCACCTATTCTATTGTCTATATATACTTTTACCGAATTAAGCTCCAAAGGTAAATGTTCTTTTCTTACTCCTTCTTTGTAATGGCCTAATATTTGATAATATTTTTTTTCTATAAAACTAGTATCGTTTATATCTGCTTTTTTTTGCTCGGAATAACCTTTAAAAACTTTGCTCTCAGAAATTCCCTTAGTTTGACTAGCTATAGCTGTAAGATTTAACTTTTTATAGTCTGCTCTTGCTTTGATTCCAAACAGATTTTTATTATACGAAACAAACTCTGTATTAGGAAGATTTAACTGTAAGTCTCCAAAAGCAACCTCTTTAACTACTTCTTCTTTCTTACCTTTATATTCTACAGAAAACTTTTGTCTCATTTGAGAATCTTCAATAGCATCATCATAATCAACATTAGTAAATATTCGGTCTTGAACATTCCCAGAAACTCTTACTTGTAGTTCTTGATTAATATCAATATCTGAAGTCAATCCTCCAGAAGGGGGTTTGTCTTTACGATCTTTTTTCTTTAACCAATAAGATTTTCCAAACTTTGTCTCAACCATTTTTCTTCCTTGAAAATTAATATGAGATTGTAGCGTAGGAATATCCATGTCAAAAAATCTTTTAAGAGATAGTTCATCTTCATTAATTTTCTTTACTTTTTTTTCCTTTTTTGTATAGTTCTTTTTTATGGTTTCTTGACTTTCGGATTTCATAATGGATGGTTCTTCATCTTTTTCTTGCTTAATAATTTCTTCTGAAAAACCATTTTTTAACGAAAAAAATAATAAAATTATTCCGGGTGGACGAGACCGTTTTGAAATTGGGACTTTTATGATTTATG
>JASEGW010000112.1 GCA_030017825.1 bacterium
AAACTTCGCACTAAGGAAATATGTTGTTATATTGAACATTGCTGAATAGTTACAGTAAAAGTATCCCAGATAATTTTCATTTCGATTAAGAAAAATTAAGCGACCTTGTAACTAATTAACTAATTCAGGACCTCTTTTAAAAACTGACCTGTATAAGAATTATTATTTTGACTTACTTTTTCAGGGGTGCCTTCAGCGACAATATTACCTCCATTATCTCCCCCCTCTGGGCCTAAATCAATAATATGATCAGCTGTCTTTATTACATCTAAATTGTGCTCTACTACAACTATAGTATTTCCGCTATTTCTCAAACGCAAGAGAATATTTAAGAGATTTTGGATATCAGCAAAATGAAGACCGGTAGTAGGTTCATCTAATAAATAAAGGGTTTTGCCAGTATATTTCTTAGAAAGTTCTGTGGAAAGTTTAACCCTTTGAGCTTCTCCTCCTGATAATGTAGTAGCTGACTGGCCAAGTTTTATATATCCTAACCCAACATCTTTTAAGGTGATAAGTTTTCTTTTAATAGAAGGAATATTTTTATAGAATTCTAAAGCTTCATTAACTGACATATTTAAAACATCGGATATATTTTTGCCTTTGTATTTGACTTCTAATGTTTCTTGATTATACCTTTTTCCTTTGCATATTTCACAAGAAATATAAACATCAGGTAAAAAGTGCATTTCAATCTTTATAATACCATCTCCCTCACAAGCTTCGCAGCGACCACCTTTAACATTAAAACTAAATCTTCCAGGTTTATATCCTCTAATTTTAGATTCTGGAAGTTTGGCAAAAAAATCTCTTATATAGATGAATACTCCAGTATAAGTAGCTGGATTGGAGCGAGGAGTTCTTCCAATAGGAGATTGATCAATATCGATAACTTTATCAATATTATGGAATCCTTTTATTAGTTCATGTTTGCCAGGCTTAACTGATGAATTGTAAAGATATTTTTGTAGAGCAGGGTAAAGAGTTTCTTCAATTAGAGTACTTTTTCCAGAACCAGAAAGACCAGTAATGCAGGTAAATAACCCCAAAGGAATCTTTACATTTATAGATTTAAGGTTATTTTCTTTAGCTCTTATTATTTCAATAAAATAATTTATTTTAGGTTTTTTTCTTTTTTTAGGAACAGGAATTTTTAAGTCACCTCTTAAATAACTGCCTGTTAAAGATTCTTTCTTATTGATGATTTTTCTTAGACTTCCGCAAGCTACTAAGAAGCCACCAGCATCTCCTGCTTTTGGACCTAAATCAATGATATAATCAGCTGTTCTTATAGTGGTTTCGTCATGCTCGACAACAATTAGAGTATTGCCTAAGTCTCGCAACGAAGTTAAGGTGCTTATTAATCGGCGATTATCTTTTTGGTGGAGCCCAATGCTTGGCTCATCCAATACATAAAGCACTCCTACGAGACCTGAGCCTACTTGAGTAGCTAATCTAATTCGTTGAGATTCCCCTCCAGAAAGAGTATTTGATTGTCTATCTAAGGTTAGATAACTTAAGCCTACATTAATCATAAAGGTAAGACGAGAGGTAATTTCTTTTAATATTTGATGAGCAATAGTGCTGTCTTTTTTGCTAAGAGATAAATATTTAAAAAAATGATGAGCTCTTTCAATGGACATTTTTGTAGTATCATTAATAGAAAGTCCATTTATCTTTATAGCTAAGCTCTCTTTTCTAAGTCTTGCACCATGACAATGAGTGCAAGGATAATTACCCATAAATTTTGAAATATCATTTCTAATGTATTCAGACTTTGTTTCTTTATGCCTTCTTTTTAAGTTATTTATTATTCCTTCAAAGGGTCTTCTAAACTTATGAAATATGTTAGACACTTGAAAAGAGAATTCAATATCTTCATTGCCAGATCCATACAATACTACCTCTTGAGCTCTGTTTGGCAAATCTTTAAAAGGAGAGTGAAGATCAAAATTGTAATGATTGGCTAAACTTTTTAGCATTTCCCAATTTGCAGAAGAAGGGTAGCCCCAAGGTTTAATAGCTCCTTCATAGATAGATTTATTCTTGTCAGGAATTATTAGGTCTGGATCAATTTCTATTTTAGAGCCCAAGCCATTACAGTTAGGACAAGCCCCATAAGGACTATTAAAAGAAAACATACGAGGAGAAATCTCTTCAATACTAATTCCACAATTTATGCAAGCAAAACTTTCTGAAAACATTAATTCTTTATCTTTATTCAGTAAAATTTTAATTATTCCAGAACCTAATTTAATTGCAGTCTCAATAGAATCAGCTAAGCGATGATCTACGGTATCTTTAATAATCAATCTATCAACTACTACTTCTAAATCATGTTTCTTATTTTTATCAATAACAACTTCTTCATCTAAATCATAAATTTTTTTATCTAACCTAATTCTTACATAACCTTCTTTCTTGATGCTTTCTAATATTTGTTTAAATTCTCCTTTTTTCCCTTTAGCAATAGGAGCTAAGATTTGAATTTTAGTGCCCAGGGGAAAGGTTTTTACTTTTTCAATAATTTCTTGGGTACTTTGTTTGCTGATTAAATTATGGCATTTGTAGCAGTATGCTTTTCCTATACGGGCAAAAAGCAATCTAAGATAATCGTATATTTCAGTTATAGTACCTACTGTAGAGCGAGGATTTTTACTGACACCTTTTTGCTCGATAGCAATAGTAGGAGATAATCCCTCAATATAATCAACATTAGGTTTTTGCATTTGATTTAGAAATTGGCGAGCATAAGCAGATAAGGATTCTACGTAGCGCCTTTGACCTTCAGCATATATAGTATCAAAAGCTAAAGAAGATTTGCCGGAACCTGAGAGTCCAGTAATTACTACTAATTTATTACGAGGAATTTCTAAGTCAATATTCTTTAAGTTGTGCTCTTTAGCACCTTTAATAATAATTTTATTCAGAGACATAAATTTAATTATAGTATTTAAAGCTAAATTTCGTCAATAGATAAATATAAAGAAGTATCTAAGAATCAAGAGTTTTATTAAGCTTTTTTATTTCTTTTTCTGCTTTTATAAGGTGTCTTAACATAGTTGTAGTAATATTGATCACTTCTTGGAAAAAGCATTGATAAGAATTAACAATAGATTTAGAGGTTTTTTCTTTAAATTCTTTTTCAATTTCAAACATCATTCTCTCAAAATTCCAGTGCGAGAAATACATAAATTTTTTTAAATTTGATATTTCTTCATAAAGAATTCTTGCCCTATTAAATAATTGGCTTATTCTTGGAGAGGTAGTATTTTCATGTCCTAGAGAGTTTACTAAATTATCGCAGATAATTTTGCCTTGAATGCTTACATGAGAAGCAATCTGGTATTCTTCTATTATGCTTTTAAATTCCTTAATTAAATCTTCTAAAGAAGGAATTTTATGGTCTTTTTGTATTTTGTTAAGAACTTTGGAAACATTAATCTTTTTTAGGCCGTATTGTTTTATTGTTTCTTTTAAAGTTATAAATCTGGTTCCTTCAATCTTAGCTCCTCCTTCTGTGGCATTTATATAAGTAATATGAGGAGTTTCTTTAATTCCCTCTTCAAACCATAATTTCCAACCCTTCATAAAGTGATTGGTCTTAATCATATGGCCATAGTTATCTTTTACATAAACAATATCTTTATTCTTGGCCATAATATCATTTCTGTGTTTTACTATTATGCTTGATACGCCCTTTGCGTAGAATATGTTTCGAGGAAAAGATAAATCTTGTCCTACAAAAACAATAGGATTGCAACCCATAAATTGAGCTAAACTAAAACAATTTGTGGCTACAGAACCACTTCTATTTAAGAATCCCTTAGTGTCAATAAATTTTTCTATCCATTGGGCCAAAGGATAGCCTCCGTTATCAATGAAAATAGATCCCTTAAAATTCTTAATAGTTGGGTAATAGACAAACATACTAGCACAGAGGAAAAAATTAGTAGATAACCAGCTCTTGAAACAATCAAGATTTTCAGGATTGGATTCAACTGTAAAAACAAGATGGGGTTCAATTTTATTTTGCATTAAGACCGATAAAGCTGTGTCAACACAAATAATTATGAAATAATTTTTAGCTTTTTTTAGTAATTTTACATTTTTATTTAAAGAAGGTCCTGAAGAAACTATAATAGCTGGGATTTGAGGAAATTTATTATGAAGAGTTATGATGCCTGGATTTTTAACAAAGGGAATGATATTTTTTAAGAAATTACGAGGCCAAGCTTTAGTAAAACGTTTTAGAGTTCCAATATTTATATAAGCATAGATATTAATTTCTTTTAAAATATTTTTAACTTTTTCAAAATAATCTGGACTGTTTTTAATAAATATTTCATTTTCTATGGTTTCAATATTGGAAATGGTAAGCAATCCAAAACGATCTTCAATTTTTTTTTTAATTATCTCTGGGTTTTCACCTAAACATAATAAAACTTGGTTATTGTCTAAAATGTGAGAAAGATCTCGAAGGTAAAGAGCGGCTTTAAATATACTTAAATCAGGATCTGCAATAATTATGAGTGTTTTTTCTGGGACTTGTTTTAATAAAGCTTTGACATGATCTCCTACACCAAATCCTAAAACAACAATAATATTACTATTAGAGATATCTTTATCAAATGAAATATTTTCTTCGCAAGCTAAGGAGGAAGCTAACTCATAATTTGAAGCAATGTCATTTATTCTTTCTAAAAGAGTAGGTTCTTTTTCTTTTAGAATTTCAATATTCTTATGATAATTATTATAAGCGTTCATAAAATTTATTAATTAAGCCTTTAAATTTTCTAATTTAGATAATGTTTTTTCTAAAGAAGATGATAATTGAGATGAAAATTTGGATATTTCTTTAAAAAATAGTCCGTAAGTGTTTAATATTTTATTGCTCCTATCTTTTTTTAGCTTATGAAGCAAACATTCTATTAATAATTTGTTAGCAGCCATAAAATTAGGCAAGGAAATAATATCTTTGACGATAGTTGATAGAGTATCATTAAGTTGATTATTATTAAGATGTTTACTTCTAAAGGTTTTTGTTCTTTTTATAAGGTCTTTACCTTGATTGCTATAGATTAGGGCTATTTGATATTCTTCTATTAAAGTTTTGGTAGATGAGATGATATTTTTAATATTTATAGAAGGAGAGACGGTAGCTGTATCCTTAATAATTTTGCTTATATTAATATGCTGATTACAGTAAGTATCAATGGATTCTTTTAAGGTTAAAACTTTAGTTCCACATATCTTTGCTCCCCCTTCTGTAGCATTGATAAAAGAAAGGTTGTTA
>JASEGW010000113.1 GCA_030017825.1 bacterium
TAGTTGGTATTGTTAGTTTTATTGGTTAATTGAGTTTTGATATTGGCGTTACTATCTTTTCTGCACCCTTTTCCTCATTCTGTCTCTTATTTTGTCTCCTACATTCCCTTCTCCTGCATATCCTATTGTCAATCCTATCCCCAATAAACACCCACTAAATACTAACATTTTTGTCCACATTTTTATCACCCTCCTCTTTTAATTATACATCGAATATTGGTTGTAATTATTATTTTGGATTTTTGCTTGCAAAATGAAATGAATTTTTGGCAGGAAAAATGGTCGGGGCGAGCCGATTTGAACGGCCGACCCCCAGCCCCCCATGCTGGTGCGCTAACCAAGCTGCGCTACGCCCCGATATTTATTTACGACTCTAACATGTGAAGCATTTCGTTTAGTTCTTGTTTTACCCAATTCGCATTTATAGTATTCTCTTTTATATTACATACAACTGGATATTTCTTTAAAACTTCTTTTGCTCCAGAAATAGTATATTTTTTATCATGTAACAAATTCTTAATTGTTTGTATTAACTCTAAATCTTTCTGTCGATATCTTCTTTGACCAGCTTCGCTCTTTTCAGGTTTTAAATTACTAAACTCTGTCTCCCAATACCTCAATACATGTGGTTTTATTTTAACTATACGAGCTATTTCACTTATAGAAAAATATATTTTTTCTTCTTTGTTCATAAAATTTCCTTAACTATTCAGCATAAACTTAAAATAAAGGAACATATTCTTATGTCGAACTCGGGTTATCTTAATTCTTTCTATAATTACTTGCATTATTGTAATTACAAAAAAAATAGAAGGAAGCCATACTTTACTTCCTTCTATTTTTTATTTTAATAAAGTCCACATTTATCTAGTAGCCTGTTTTAGAGCTTCACCAGCACGAAAAACAGGAACTTTTTTTGCAGGAATATTTATGACCTCACCAGTTTGAGGATTTCTACCTTTTCTGGAAGATCTTTCTTTCACTTCAAAACTTCCAAAGCCAATAAGTTGTATTTTTTCTCCTCTCGATAAAGCCTCCTTTATGGAGTCTAAAACACAATTTACTGCATCGCCAGCTCTCCTTTTAGTTAGACCCATATCTGCTACAGAATTAATTAAATCAGCTTTTGTCATATTTCTATTGTCACCTCCTTTCATTTATATATAATTTTTACATAAAATTTGGCTCCAATTCTATCTTAGGATTCCGTTGCATTAATTCTTTAACTGCTATCTTAGGGTTTTTCCCCTCATAAAGAATATTATACACTTGCTCACATATGGGAACTTCTACTCTAATTTCCGAAGCCAAATTATATATTGATTCAGTAGTCCTAACCCCTTCTGCCACCATAGTCATCTTAGATAAAGCTTTATTTAAAGAATAACCTTTGCCAATTAACTCGCCAAAAAACCTATTTCTACTATGCTTGCTTATACAAGTTACTATCAAATCACCCATACCAGACAAACCAGCAAAAGTATGAGGATTTGCATTCAGGGTAACTCCTAATCGACTGATTTCAGCTAAACCTCGAGTCATTAATGCTGCTTTAGTATTATCACCTAAACCTAATCCATCGCATATACCTACTGCAATAGCTATAATATTTTTTAAGGCACCTCCTAATTCTACTCCTATTAAATCTTGAGAAGTATACACTCTAAAACAAGGAGATATAAACAATTTCTGAACTTCTTTTGCATCTTCAATCTTATAAGCTGAAACAACAACAGAGGTAGGAATATTTTTACTTACTTCTTCTGCATGGCTAGGACCTGTGAGAACCACCACCTTTTTTTTAAACTGAGGCAAAACTTCTTCAATTATTTGAGAAGGTCTTAAAAAAGAATTATTTTCTATGCCTTTAATAACCGAAATAATTTTCTTATCTTTATTGATACTCTTTATTAAACTCGCCGTATCTCTTAAAACATGAGAAGGAATAGCAAATACTATATATTCTGCATCCTTAACAGCTTCGTTGATATCAGAAACAAAACTAATTCCTTGGGGTATAGATATGTTTGGAAGATATTTCTTATTTTCTAACTCTTCCCTTATTTTGGCAAGATGTTCTTTAAAAAAATCCCAAAGAATTACTTTATGGCCATTTTTATGAAGTAAAATACATAATGTCGTGCCCCACGAACCCGCACCAATCAAAGTAATTCTAGCTTTTTTACAATCAATAATGCCCATATTATCACATTAGTTAAAAAATTGTCAAGAAATATTTAAAGAATTTCCTTGCTATGATTGATTTTTTTGGCCAAATTTGTTTTCCGTGCCCAAATATAGTCTTTTTATGTTAGAAATATGACGTAAAATGATAAATATCCCCACCATTGCACTAAAAGTTGTCAGATGAATCCCATAATTTAAATAATACATCAATAAAGGAAGGCTAAGAGCAATAACAATTGATCCCAATGAAATATATCTCCATATAGCCACTATTATTACAAACAATCCTATGCAAATCATCATAGCCACTGGTGCCAAACCTATGAATATTCCTACACTAGTGGCTACCCCTTTTCCTCCTTTAAATTTTAGATAAAGTGGCCAATTATGACCCATTACCGCACACAAACCAGCAATAATCAGAATTAATTCCCTGTTTATAATTAAACCATTTAAAGCAAAACTATCTGCTACAATTACTGCCAATAAACCTTTACCAATATCCAATAATAAAACTATTATACCTGTAATTTTACCTACAGTGCGATAAACATTAGTAGCACCTAAATTTCCACTTCCATATTCTCTAATATCAATTCCTTTTAATAGTTTGCCCGCTAAATATCCAAAAGGAATTGCCCCCAATAAATAAGAAAAAATAAATAACATTACAATCTTAGGCATTCTTCTCTCTTTCTTTCTCAATATTATCTTGAATAAAACTCTTTACCCTCATTACACTATTCTTAGCAATTTTCTCTAGTATAGGAATTACTACATCTCCCTTAGTTTCTATTACATCACATAGAGTATTAATAGCAATCCATCTATTATTTTGGTTTTCATCCCGAGAAAGCCTTTCAAATGCTGGAATTAACTCATCATAGTGCTTCTTAATTACTCCTCTAAGAGATATAGCCGCCATTTGACGAACATGCCATTCTTTATCTTGAGAAAGATTTATTAAAATGGGAATAACCTTTTTAGGTAACTTTTCTACAATTTCACCAAGAGAACTAGCAGCTACCCATCTTATATTCCAAATTGGATCTTGAGCTAAGCTTTCTAATATAGGCAATATTTTTTTCGGCTTCACAGACCAGTGGGCATAACCATCTTCGTTTAAAGATAGAGATTTTTGTCTTTTGCTAAAATAAATCTTGCTTAAATCACCTAAACTACTAGCTGAAACTAACCTAATCATCCAATTAGGATCACCAGATAGTTCTTTAAGAATTACAGTAGCCATCTCAAAGTATTTATCTTCAATTCCTCTTAAAACTCCATTATGATAGCTAGGATGACGAAAAGCAATATTGCCAAAACTTGTAATGTAAGACGAAATATTTCTTCTTATTTTCTTAATCTCAGTAAAAGTAAGCTTTGGTAAATACTTAGCTCTCAATATCTTATACACCTTCTCGTATATTTTCCTAAATTCTTCTTCAGTAAAACCTTCATATAGAGCAATAGTAAACACCACAAATCTTTCCTCTTGGGAAAGATTGCAAAACCAATTTTCAATAAATTTATCTATCTCTTTAGCTTCATTTATAGCTTCCAATAAACTATTTTCATCTTTAACATCTTGTAAATGCTCATTAACAAAATGCTCTATATTATGAGGAAAACGTAATTCGGTAATAATTTTATCTATATTTTCCTCTATTAATTTAATTTGAGTATTCTCAACTTTTTTTACTTGTGTTAGATGTTTTTTTAATATTTTTTGCAAGTCATCATCCGAATAATCAGTCTCCTCGTTTATATCTATATAAGATTTCATATCAATATTTTCAATTTTTTCTGCCTTAAACAACATTTCTTGAAATTCTTTCCTCTTCAAAGTTACAACTACATAATTATTTTTTTTAAGCTCTTCAATAGAGTCAAATATATTTTTAATCATTAAATTTTCTTCTTTTAGATCCATACCATTGAAAATATTGTCAAACAGTATTCCTGCATTTTTAATATTAAAAATATCTTCTACTTGAGATACTTTGCAACGTATAATGGTATCTAAATTATATTCGTTTTTTAATTCTAATAACAAAGATATAGCCATTATGGCCTTTCCAATATGAGCAGGACCACATATATATAAACACTTATTTTCAATTAGCAATCTATGGGCTTTTGCATATTTATTTTTTGGCTTAACATAGATTTGCAAAACTTTATCAATTTCATCCTTGGCAATAGGTAAATTACTTGGTAGTTTTTTGGTAAGTTCTAAAAGAGAAATGAGATTTTCTATAGTCTTATTCTTAATTTCTTCGAAAGAAGAAAAAGTATGATATTTTCCTCTTATTATCTTGTAAAAACCATTTAATCTTTCTTCAGAAATTCCTTTTCCTTTTAATTGCTTATCTTTAATCAAATCCTCATTTTTTACAAAAATAAATATATGCTTTTTATAATACCTAGCAATTTCTAATTCCTCATAAATTACCTGGGAAATAGTATTATCGATAAGCATTATATAAATATCGCAGCCTTTTATATTGTCTTGCTGCCAAGATGAGGTATATTTATCTCTTTGAGGATCATAATAAATTGGTTGTAGCTTTAAGTCTTTCTTCATTACCTTAATAAGAGCGTTTTTTTCTTTCTTTAATTCATCTTGAGAAGTACTTATAAATATTTTTATACTCATGATTACTTCCTATATAGCACCTATTAATCATAATTTGACATAGAGCAAATTGATTTAACTATGAACGAACATTATGTTTCTACCGATATTATGTTCCTACCGGAACAATTATTCTCATACCTTATTTACCTACATTATCCTATGTCCACTTTTGGTTAATAACTGCTATACTTTTTAATCTCTATATATATCTTTGCTACCATATTTTCCTTGCTAAATCAAGGAAAATATCTAAGAAATTAAAAACTAAAAGTGAAAAGCACAGAGCTACAGCTCAAAAATATAAATAAATGCCCACTTGGTAATGACAAGTGGGCATTGAATATTTATAAATAATCTTTTTAATGTAAACTAATCTGTAACTATTCAGCAGAAACCTAAATTTAAAGATTAGTATTTCTGAGCATTAATTGAAATTAGGAAAATATTTAATTTTT
>JASEGW010000114.1 GCA_030017825.1 bacterium
TTAAACTTCGCGCACTAAGGAAATATATTGTTACATTGAACATTGCTGAATAGTTACTCAATTTTCAACCTTTAAATATTATAGCAAATAACACTATTCTGACTTCTGAATTCTGACTTCTGAATTTTGTATTAGCTTATGATATTCCTGTATAGACTTTACTTCTAATCCTCCTATTTTTATGGCTTTAATTCCTTCTAAAGCTGCCTTGGCTGCAGAAATAGTAGTAATACAAGGAATATCATAATTAATAGCTGTTTCTCGAATAGCTTTTTCATCGAAACTTGACTTTTCACCTAAAGGTGTATTAATAATCAAATCAACTTTCTTATTCTTAATATAATCTACTATATCTGGCCTTCCTTCATTGGCCTTATACACAATTTCAACTTCAACTCCCCTCTCTTTTATTGATCTTGCTGTGCCTCTTGTAGCTAATATCTTAAATCCTAAATCAGATAACTCTTCGGCTATTTTTACTGCCTCTTCTTTATCCTTTTTGGTAACACTTATAAAAATACTTCCTCTCAAGGGAAGAGATTGGTAAGCACTCATTTGAGATTTAGCAAATGATTTTCCAAAACTATCATCAATTCCCATCACTTCTCCTGTAGATTTCATCTCAGGGCCTAAAATAATATCTACTTTTGGAAACTTAATAAAAGGCAAAACCGCTTCTTTAACTGAAATATACGGGGGATTTATCTCTTTAGAGATACCGAGCTCTTTTAAACTTCTTCCCATCATAACTTTAGTGGCAATCTTTGCCCAAGGAACACCTGTAGCTTTACTTACAAAAGGAACGGTGCGAGAAGCTCGAGGGTTAGCCTCTAAAATATATACCTGTTCTCTTTTTACAGCATATTGAATATTAATTAAGCCTATAACATTTAAAGCCCTACTTAGCTTTATAGTATATTCTTTTATCTCTTTTACTATTTTTTCTTCTAAGCTATAGATAGGAAGAACACAAGCGCTATCTCCCGAGTGAATTCCAGCTCTTTCAATATGCTCCATAATTCCACAAATAACTACTTCCTGACCATCGCAAATTGCATCAACATCTACCTCTATAGCATCTTCTAAGAATTTATCAATTAAAATAGGATGTTCTGGGGATACCTCTGTAGCCTTTTCTACATATTCCTCTAAGTTTTCCTCATCATAAACAATAGCCATAGCTGCTCCTCCTAAAACATAAGAAGGTCGCACTAAAATAGGATAACCTATTATTTCGGCAATCATTTTAGCTGCTTCAAAAGTATTAATTGTACCAAAAGGCGCTTGCCTGATATTAAGTTCATTCAAAAGCTTGCTAAACCTTTCTCTATCTTCAGCTAAATCTATACTTTCTGAAGAAGTACCTAATATTTTAACCCCAGCTTTAGTAAGAGCTTTAGCTAGTTTTAAAGGAGTTTGTCCACCGAATTGTAAAATTACTCCTATGGGCTTTTCTCTTTCTATTATATTTAATACATCTTCAAATGTTAAAGGCTCAAAATACAAGCGGTCAGAAATATCATAATCAGTACTAACCGTTTCTGGATTACTATTAACCATAATAGACTCATAACCCTCTTCTCTTAAGGCAAAGGAAACATGCACACAACAATAATCAAACTCAATACCTTGCCCAATACGATTAGGACCGCTTCCTAGAATCACTACTTTTTTATTGTCAGTTGGAAGAGCTTCATCTTCCTCTTCATAAGTAGAATAAAGGTAAGGGGTATAAGCTTCAAATTCTGCTCCACAAGTATCCACCATTTTATAAACAGGTAAAACACCTAACTCTTTTCTTTTCGATCTTACCTTTAATTCATTGCTTTTGCATAAATAAGCAATTTGAAAATCAGAAAAACCATATCTTTTTGCCCTTCTAAATAACTCCTTATCTATTTTATCTAATTCTTCATTCTCTATACTCTTTTCTAACTCTACAACTTGTTTAATATTATCTATAAACCAAGGATCAATCTTATTAAAATAAAAAAGATCTCTTGAAGAAACTCCTGACATTAAAGCTTCTCTTAGATAAAAAATACGCTCTGCTGAAGGTTGAATAAGACGAGTTATATCTATACGACCTCTTTTTCTTCTTCTTTCTTTCCCTCTTCCATCTGCTCCCAAGCCATAACGACCAATTTCCAAAGATCTGAGAGCTTTTTGCAAAGCTTCTTTAAATGTTCTCCCAATTGCCATGGCTTCTCCCACTGACTTCATACATACTCCTAAATCTGCGTTAGTTTCAGGAAATTTTTCAAAAGCCCAGCGAGGAACTTTTACCACCACATAATCTATAGTAGGTTCAAATGAAGCTTTGGTTTCTTTAGTAATATCATTAGATATTTCATCTAAAGTATAACCTACAGCAAGTTTAGCTGCAATTTTAGCAATAGGAAAACCTGTAGCCTTAGAAGCCAAAGCTGAGCTTCTACTCACTCTAGGGTTGATTTCAATGGCTACCATTTTTCCATTCTTAGGATTTAAGCCAAACTGAACATTAGAACCACCAGTTTCTACTCCAATTTCTCGAATCATCTTAATAGCAGCATCTCTCATTAATTGATATTCTTTGTCGGTTAAAGTTTGAGCTGGTGCTACGGTAATGCTGTCCCCAGTATGAATTCCCATGGGGTCAAAGTTTTCAATAGAACAGATAATAATTACATTGTCCTTTAAATCACGCATTACTTCTAATTCGTATTCTTTCCACCCTATAATTGACTCTTCAACTAATACTTCATTAATAGGACTAGTATTAATTCCCCAAGCAACCACTCTTTGAAACTCTTCGTAATTAAAAGCTGTACCTCCTCCTGTTCCACCAAGAGTATAAGCAGGACGAATAATTACTGGAAAGCCAATTTCAGAGATAATTTGATTAGCTCCTTCTATATTTTTAGCAACTCCACTTTTAGGAACATCTATTCCTATCTTTTTCATAGCTTTTTTGAATAGATCTCGATCTTCAGCTTTTTTAATAGCCTCTAACTTTGCTCCTATCAACTCCACATTATATTTATCCAACACTCCACTTTCAGCTAAAGCTACAGAAACATTTAAGGCTGTCTGTCCTCCTAAAGTAGGAAGAAGAACCTGAGGCCGTTCTTTGGCAATAACTTTTTCTACTATTTCTGGAACAATGGGTTCTATATAAATCTTATCAGCCATTTCGGGATCAGTCATAATAGTAGCTGGATTGCTATTTATTAGCACTACCTCAAAGCCTTCTTCTTTTAAGGCTTTACAAGCTTGGGTGCCTGAATAATCAAACTCACAAGCTTGTCCAATAACAATAGGACCTGAACCAATTATTAATATTTTTTGGATATCTTTTCTTTTTGGCATAATTTGATCCTACGAAGTAAAGTTTTTTCAAAAATCTTAACAGCTAAATACAAAGAAATATAAAATATAATTGGCAGAAAAATTCCTTCTGTCAATCCATAAATACCGCCCAACATTAATCCCTTCACAATAGAACTAATTCCTAAAAACAAAGCAATAAATAAAGCTATTTTCCGACCCACTATTCCATAAAGTTTAATTTTCTCTTCGGTTAAATTTTTTATTCTCATAAAAAACGTGTTACTAATTTGATAAGCTCAATACCTAAATATAAATTTATGACTCTAAACTTTTATTACCTTTCTTTCCAACTTTCCATCATCTCTATAAAACGTTTAAATAAATAATTAGCATCATGAGGTCCAGGAGAAGCCTCAGGATGATATTGTACTGAAAATATAGGAAGACTATTATGTTCCATTCCTTCTATGGTCTCATCATTTAAATTAATATGAGTAGGAATGAGTTCATTATTGCTTAATTCTACACAAAAACCATGATTTTGGGAGGTAATTTCTATCTTTCCTGTCTTTAAATCTTTAACTGGTTGATTTCCGCCTCTATGGCCAAACTTTAATTTGTAAGTTTTCTCTCCTAAAGCTAAGGCTAAAATTTGATGTCCTAAGCAGATCCCAAATATAGGCTTCTTGCCAATTAATTGTTCTACGGTTTTAGCTGCATAAGGAACCCCAGATGGGTCTCCTGGTCCATTAGATAAAAATATTCCGTCAGCCTCCATTTCTAATATTTCTTGAGCTGAAACTGATGCCGGAACAACAGTTACATTGCAACCATATTTTTCCAAGCATCTTAATATATTAATTTTTATTCCAAAATCTAAAGCCACTACTTTGTACTTTTCATTCCTGCTAAAAACATAATTTTCTTTACAGGTAACCTTTTTTACTAAGTCTTTACCAACAATTCCCTCATACTCTTTGACTTTTCTTGCTAAACTCTCCTTATCAAAATCTATTGTAGAAATAATCCCTTTCATAGCCCCAAAAATACGAATATGCCTTACTATCGCTCGTGTATCTACTTCTTCTAAACCTATAATATTATGTTCTTTTAAATAGTTTTCTAAACTATCCTTACTTCTCCAATTACTATATATGCGACTATTTTCTCTTACTATAAAACCCTCTACTTGAACTTTGGAAGATTCGACATCTTCTGAATTCACTCCATAATTCCCAATTTGAGGATAAGCCATAGTTACAATTTGATCTTTATAAGAAGGATCTGTAAGTATTTCTTGATATCCAGTCATACTAGTATTAAAAACTACTTCTCCTAAACATTCTCCAACAGCTCCAAAAGAGCTTCCCTCAAAAATTCTCCCATCCTCTAAAGCTAAAATAGCTTTCACTTTACCTCTTTTATCCCTTCAATTAATTTTTTATAAGTCTCTTCCAACGATTCTGAAATAACCTTAGTCTGTCCAACAATAGGCATAAAATTTGTATCCCCTTGCCAACGTGGAACAACATGAAGATGAAGGTGGCCATCAAAACCTGCTCCAGCTACTTTACCTAAATTCATTCCCAAATTAAAAGCTTCTGGATTCATTTTTCTCTTTATAGCCTTTATAGATAATTGGGAAAGCTTCATTATTTCTAAGGATTCTTCTTCGCTTAATTCTTCTATATCTGCTTTATGGGCATAAGGTGCTATCATAAGATGTCCATTGCTATAAGGATAAATATTCATAATAATATACGAATACTCTCCTCTATAAATAATATAATTTTCTTTATCCTTGTTCAGAGAAGGCTTTTCGCAAAATATACAAATACTTTTATCTACCTGTTGTATAAATTTCATCCTCCAAGGCGCCCATAATTTTTCCACAAAACCTCCATTTATTTATATAAGTACCCATGCAAAAATAATTAGGTATTGTAGCACACTAAAGTAAAATTCG
>JASEGW010000115.1 GCA_030017825.1 bacterium
TTATAGTTAAATCAATTTGCTCTATGTCAAATTTTGACTAATAGGTGCTATAAATACATAGGAGTTCTTGTGGATAAATATAATTTAGTAAGCTTGTTAGGAATATTTTTACTCATGGGTACAGCATGGATTTTTTCAAGTAACCGTCGTCTCATAAACTGGAGACTTATTTTTTGTGGAACTCTTCTCCAACTTATCTTTGCTTTATTTGTATTCTGGATGCCTGCGGGAGTTACTTTCTTCCGAGTTATAAATGATATAGTGATTAAGCTCTTTTCTTTTTCTAAAGAAGGCATGTATTTCTTATTTGGACCATTAGCTGTTTCTCCTGGAACTACGGGCCCTGGAGGCGAAAATTCACTGGGTTTTATCTTGGTTTTTCAAGCTCTACCTACTATTATTTTCTTTTCAACTCTTATGTCTCTTTTGTATTTCATAAAATTTATGCCTGTTATTATAAGAGCTTTTGCTTGGATATTTACTCGCCTTTTGAGAGTCAGTGGAGCGGAATCTCTTTGTGTTTCCAGTAACATTTTCGTAGGAATCGAATCTGCCTTTACTATAAAGCCATATTTAAAAGATATGACTTCTTCAGAATTAACTACTATTTTAACTGCAGGAATGGCTACTATTGCTTCTACAGTATTAGCTCTTTATGTATTCTTTTTAAAATCTCAATTTCCATCTGTTGCCGGGCATTTAATTTCTGCTTCTATTTTAAGTGCTCCTGCAGCTTTAATTATGGCTAAACTTATTATGCCTGAGGTGGATAAGCCCAAGACGTTAGGAAAAACTATAAGTCTTGGAGAATCAGAGGCAACCAATTGGGTGGAATCAATTATTAAGGGTTCTTTTGAAGGAGTAAAGCTTTGCGTAGGAATTTGTGCTCTTCTTATGGCTTTCTTAAGCTTATTAGCTATGGTTAATTGGGGTGTTTCTAGTTTAGGAAGTGTTTTTAACTTAGACATAACTCTGGAGAGCATTTTAAGCTATATCTTTTATCCTTTTGCTTGTATGATAGGCATTCCTTGTTCAGATGTTCCTCAAATAGCCAATTTACTTGGAAAAAGATTAATAGTAACAGAGCTGATAGCTTATCAAAATTTAGCTACCTTAATTTCAAAGAATATTTTACAACATCCTCGTACGGTAGTGATTGCCGCTTATGCCTTATGTGGATTTGCTCATATTGCTTCTTTGGCAATATTTGTAGGTGGTTATGCTGTCATTATTCCTAGTCGTGGGAAAGATTTAGCCAAATTAGGATTTAAAGCCTTGCTTGCTGCTACTTTAGCTTGTCTAATGACAGGAGCCGTAGCTGGAGTTTTCTTTAGCGGTGGGGAAACTATTCTCTTAGGAAAATGATAGAAGGAAGACTATGAAAATAGAAAGAAAAAAGAATAAGTAATAGTCGATCAAGAAGACAAAAATATTAGTAGAATCTCTTTGCTGAGTATAAAGAACCTGAATTCAATATAAAAATATGTTCCTTTATTTTAAGTTTAAGGATTACTATTTCTTCGCTAAATTGAAATTTTAACGAAAAATATTAATCCTTAAACTTATATTTAATATTTAAATCGAACTCAGGTTATTTAAAATGCTTTTTATATCAAATTCAGGCTAAATAGAGAATTAATGAGAAAAAAAGTTAGGTGTTTAATTTTAATCATACTAGTAATAATGATTAGCTTTGCTGGTTGTAATCGAGAGAAAGAGTTAAATAAGTTTACCGAAGCAAGCGTAATGGAAAAAGAAAAATTGTTAAAAGAAGTAAAAGTTACTGCTTATAAACATAGAATAGATAAGATTAAAGAAATTGCTCAATTTGTAGAAGGAGTAGTTTTGAATGAAGAACATAAACCAGTAAGTAAAATTTCGGTAGTATTAGAAAAAGAAGATAAAAGATTTAACATTCCTCCCTCAAAAACAGACAGTGGCGGATGTTTTACTTTTCAGAAGATTCCTTATGGTAAATATGTACTAAAACTAGTGGATAAAAAGAGAAAGAAGATAGTTATGGAGTTAAATATAGAGGTAGACAAGAAGGAGAAGGATATTGGAATAGTATATATGATATCTCCAAAAGATAAAAAAGAAATATCTAATCTTGAGGAATTAGAGGAAGAGGTAGGATCTTGGGAAAAAGAAAAAATAAAAGAGGAAGAAGAGTTTCTTGCTAAAAAAAAAGATAAGAAGGAAGTAGTAAAAAAAGAAAAGGTATTTCCTGATAAATCTTCTAATAAAAAGAATGTTGATAAAGAAAATATAGTAAAAGAAGAAAAGATAGCAAAAGAAAAAGAAATGAGTCTTTCTTTTCATCCCAACGATATTACTTGGGATGGGGAATATCTTTGGGTAATAGCAAAGTCTTATATTTATAAAATAAATTCTAAAGATGGAACTCAAATTTCAGAATTTAGGATTAACATTTTAGATGGTTCTGGCCTTACTTGGGATGGCAAATATTTATGGTGTTCAGACTGCTTTGTGGAAAAGTTGTATAAGATAGACCCAAAGAGTGAGCAAGTGGTAGATATGTATTATACTCCAGATCCAGGGTATAATCATTATGGAATGACTTTTGATGGGAAATATTTATGGTATTCTAGTAGCAATGCTAAGTTTTATAAAATAAATCCTGAAAGCGGTCAGACAGTAAGGTCGTTTTTAGTAGAAGTTGGAGGCTGTCATAATTCATTAGCTTGGGATGGTAAATATTTATGGTCTACGGTTTGGGATCGAGGCATGTTATATCAAATTGATCCAAATGATGGCAAGATCATAAGAGAATTTGTTTTGGATTTTGAAAGTCCAAATGGTATTGTTTGTATTGGAAAAAGTATTTGGATATCTTCCTATTATCAAAAAAAGATATATGAATTAAAGTTTGAATAAAAGCCTTTGAAGAAATAATTATTTTACTTGATGCAAAAAAGACAAAATATTTTTTAGTTTACATAAGGTTTTTGTTGCAATAATTTTTGCTATTTAGTATAATACTTATTTGTTATTTATAAAATCTCTGAGAAGGTAGAGTTTTTTTAGCATATTGTCCTTCTAAGGGTCAAAAGATTAATAAGACTTTCATAAGGAAAGTTGCCATTATAAGGAGGTAATAAAAATGAATATTAGACCATTGAGAGATAAAATAGTAGTGAAGAGATTAGAGGCAGAAGAAAAGCTTAAAAGTGGCCTTATTGTTCCTGATACAGCTAAAGAAAAACCACAGGAAGGAAAAGTTGTAGCTGTTGGAAAAGGTAGAACTGATGATAAGGGTAATATAATTCCTATGGAAATAAAAGTTAATAATAGAATACTCTTTAGTAAGTATTCTGGAAATGAAATAAAGATAAGTGGTGAAGAGTATTTAATTATGAGTCAGGATGACGTGTTGGGAATTATTGAATAATGAAACTAATTCTTAATAAAAATTAAATAATTAAAAGATAATATTAGGAGGAGAAAATGAGCAAACAGTTGTTATTTCAAGATGAAGCAAGACGAGCTATTGCCAAGGGTATAGATACTCTTGCTGGAGCAGTTCGATCTACTTTGGGTCCAAAAGGAAGAAATGCTATTTTAGGTAAGAAATTTGGAGCACCTATTGTTACTTGCGATGGAGTAACAGTGGCTAAAGAGGTTGAATTAGAAGATCCTTATGAAAATATGGGTGTTCAGCTTATAAAAGAAGTAGCGGAGAAAACATCAGAGGTAGCAGGAGATGGAACTACTACAGCTACTGTGTTAGCTCAAGCTATTTATCGAGAAGGAATAAAAAATATTGCTGCTGGAGCTAATCCCATGGCCTTAAAACGAGGAATTGAAAAAGCAGTTAAGCTAATTGTAGAAGATGTTAAAAAACATGCCAAGGAAATAAGTAAAAAAGAGGAGATGTCTCAGGTAGCTACTATAAGTGCTCACATGGATGAATCTATTGGGAATTTGATAGCTGATGCTATGGAAAAAGTTGGAAAAGATGGCGTTATTACCGTAGAAGAAGCAAAATCTACTACTACGGAGCTTGATATAGTGGAAGGAATGCAGTTTGATCGAGGTTATATTTCACCTTATTTTGCTACTAATGCTGAAAAAATGATAACAGAACTAGAAGATCCATATATCTTAATTCATGAAAAAAAGATAAGCGTAATGAAGGATTTAATTCCAATTCTAGAAAAAATTGTTCAAACAGGAAAGCCATTTATAATAATAGCCGAGGAAATAGAAGGAGAAGCTTTAGCGACTCTGGTAGTAAATAAGATTAGAGGAACATTAAAATGTGCTGCGGTTAAGGCTCCTGGTTTTGGAGATCGAAGGAAAGCTATGCTTGAGGATATTGCTATTCTTACTGGCGGTAAGGTTATTGCTGAGGAATTAGGATTAAAGCTAGAAAACGTTAAGCTGGATGACTTGGGAACTGCAAAGAGAATAAAAATCGATAAGGAAAATACTACTATCATAGAAGGTAATGGTTCTAATGAGGATATTAAAGGAAGAATTGCTCAAATTAAGACAGCTATAGAAAAGTCGACTTCTGACTATGATCGAGAAAAGCTCCAAGAACGTATGGCAAAACTTTCTGGTGGCGTGGCTGTAATTAATGTTGGAGCAGCTACAGAAACAGAAATGAAAGAGAAGAAAGCAAGAGTGGAAGATGCTCTGCATGCTACTAAGGCAGCTGTGGAAGAAGGAATTGTTCCTGGAGGTGGAGTAGCTTTTCTGAATGCCCAGAAAGTATTAAAAGGCATAGATTTGAAAGGTGACGAAGCAATTGGTGCAAGGATAGTCAATCGAGCTATAGAAGAACCAATACGCATGATTTTAGAAAATGCGGGAATAGATGGGTCGGTAATTATTGAAAAAATAAGAGAAAAAGAAGACTATAATTACGGATTTAATGCTGCTAATAATGAATATTGCGATATGGTAGAGTCAGGTATAATTGATCCAGCTAAAGTAACCAGATCGGCTATACAAAATGCTTCTTCTATTACTGCTTTGATGCTTACAACAGAGTGCTTGATAACTGATATTCCTGAAAAGAAGAGTAAAGGTGCAGGTATGCCTCCTGGCGGTTGTGGTGGAGAAATGTATTAAGAGTAGTCTGGTTTACCTTACTTAATAAAAGACAAGGGAAGTGTAAAAATATACTTCCCTTTTTTTATTTAAATAACCCGAGTTCTACATAAGAATATGTTCCTTTATTTTAAGTTCCCTATTAATCAAAAGGTCTTATAGAAATAAAGAAAAATTAGAATAAAAACAAC
>JASEGW010000116.1 GCA_030017825.1 bacterium
TTATGCTTATTTATTGAGATATTCTTAATTTTTAGTTTTCATATTCGCGTTAATATATACTATATAACATGAGTTTGATATAAAAGTATTTCTGGGTTCTGGATCTTATATTCTGAATTTTATCTAACTGCTGATGGCTATTAATTCACCGAAGGACGAGGGAGAAGTCCGGCAGATTTAACAATTTCTCCAACTATTTCTTCCCATTCTATAGCCATTAAATGGATGCCTGCAATTCCTTTAATTTTTTTTAAGCGCTGGATTGATTCTACGCAAATCTTAATGCCTTCTTCTTTGCACTTTTCTTTCCCCACTCCTTTTATTCTTTCAATAACACTCTCTGGAACATCCATACCAGCCACATTTTTCTGCATATAACGAGCCATTCCTACAGATTTTATGGGAGTAACTCCAGCTAAAATATAGACTTTTTCATGAAGACCCCTATCTCTTACCATCTCCATCCATTTCTCAAATTTATCTAAGTTATAGATGCACTGGGTTTGCACAAAGTCTACCCCAGCTTTAATCTTTTTAGCCAACCTGGTTACTCGAAATTCAAAAGGATCAGCAAAAGGATTAACGGCTGCTCCTATAAACATCTCAGGTATGCCAGTAATTTCATCTCCTCCTAAAACCTTACCTTCATCGCGCATCATCTTTACGGTTTGAATTAGCTGGATAGAATCTAGATCAAAAACATTCTTAGAAGTAGGGTGATTGCCAAATGATTGATGGTCTCCGGTTAGGCAAAGTATATTCTTGATACCTAAAGCAGAAGCTCCAAAGATATCCGACTGGATAGCAATGCGATTACGATCCCTAGTTACCATCTGCATATTGGGCTCAATCCCCATATCTTTTATAATTTTACAGGCAGCAATACTTGACATTCTAACAATAGAAGTCTGATTGTCTGTAATGTTTACAGAATCAACATTTCCCTTTAAATAACCTGCTTTTCTTTTTAATATTTCTACATCAGTCCCTTTTGGTGGACCACATTCCCCAGTAACTACAAACTCACCTTTACTTAATAATTTTTCTAAATTACTTCCAGCTTTCATGTCAAATATATTCCTTCCCTTTATTTATTAAACCTTGTCAATAACCATATCTTCTCTTACAACTTTTCTAGGTCCCCCATCTCGAGAAGTGCTCCAGTTTTTAGGAGAAGCTACTTCCTCTAAAAGGTGTAATTTGTTTAAAGTTTTCATACGATCATAAATAAGCTGCCATCCACAGTCAATTTCTTGGTTAATTTCACATTTTCCTTTTGATGAGCCTCCACAAGGACCATTAAGAATACTCTTGGAACAACGAGCAATAGGACAAATACCTCCAAATTCTCCTAACTTACAATCCCCACAAGCTAAACACTTCTCCATCCATATTCCTTGTTCTTGAGGAATGCCAATAAATTTAGTATTTAAAGCCGGTAGCACTTCTTTATCTTTATACATTTCAGCAATTGTTTGCACCCCTGCTCCGCATCCTAAGGATACTATAGCCTCGCAATTCTTCATATTTTCTTTTAATGGTTCAATAAATTCCCATTCACACTGCCTTTCTACGGTAACTTCTTTTATATCTATATCTTTTTTTTGCATCTTATGAGCCATCTTAAGAGCAGTAGCTAAAATGCCCACTTCCTTTTCACCGCCAGCCATACAAACAGTAACACAAGTAGCGCATCCTACCATAAGTATTTTATTGTATTCTTTAGTCATCTCTTTTATTTCGTCAAGAGGCTTTCTTTCTGCAACAATCATTTATTCCCTCCTTTAATAGGATTTGGGCCTAATTTCTTTATTTTTTCGGTCATCTCATGGGCCACCTCAGCAAACTTCTGACCCATAGAGGCTGACATGTTGTACATCTCTAAACGCTCACCCCCAATTCCTATCTCATCCAAGATATTCTTTGCATAATTTACTCTCTTTTTAGCCCGAATATTTCCTTCCAGGAAATGACAATTTCCCTCTAGTCACCCAGCTACATAAGCTCCATCTGCTCCATTTTCAAAAGCTTTTAATAAATACAAGGAATCCACTTTTCCTGTACAAGGAATTTTTACTATTTTTATATTAGCCGGATACTGTAAGCGCATAATCCCTGCCAAGTCTGCTGCTCCATAAGCACAGTAATGACAACAAAAAGCTACAATTTCTGGCTCAAAAGAACTGTTAGTTTTTTTTAGAGAAACTTTTGGCTCCAAAGTATTAACCTCGTTACTCATTTAATTTCCTTTCTAAGTAAAAACTACTATTTTACCTAAACTCAAAATAAAAGCTCCTATTTTAACAACTAAATAATAGTCAAATTTACGCAAACAAAGCTTCACACTTAGCCAATATCTGATCATCGCGATAATTCTGAAGCTGAATGGCTTTAGCTGGACATTCGCTGACGCAAGCTCCGCATCCTTGACATTTTACAGCTTCTATTTCCGCTACCCCATCTTCATTAATAAAAGGCACATTATATGCGCAAACCCTAACACAAGTTAAGCAAGCCGCACATTTATCACCATCAATAACTGATACTACTCCTCCTGCCCAAAGTTTATCTTTGGAAAGAATAGTTGAAGCACGTGATGCTGCAGCTAAACTTTGAGAAATACTCTCATCAATAAACTTGGGAGCATGAGCAAGGCCGCATAGAAAAATTCCTTCATTAGCAAGATCTACAGGCCGAAGCTTTGGGTGGGCCTCTAAGAAGAAGTTATCCGCAGTTAAAGATGTCTTAAGAAGAGGAGCTAAAATTTCATTATCAGGATGAGGAAGAATTGCTGTACTTAAAATTACCAAGTCAGTTGGTAGCTCTATTTCTTCCCTTAAAGTTAGATCATAGACCTTAACCAATAAATTATCTTCCATGTTTACTTCTGGTTTTAAATCTTTGTTATATTTTATAAATATTATACCTTGCTCTCGAGCCTTCTGGTAAAAATCTTCTTTAAAACCATATGTCCTAATATCTTGCGCTAAAATATAGATATTCATATCTTTATTTAATTCTTTAAGCTTTAAAGCATTCTTAACTGCTTGGGTGCAACAAATACGACTGCAGTACGGCCTATCTTCTTGACGGCTTCCTACACATTGAATCATAACTACATTTTCAATTCCAGGATAAATATTTTTATTAACCAGCATCTTCTCTAACTCTTGTTGAGTAACAATGTTTTTACTGTGACCATAGCCATATTCAGCAGGTTTATGTTCTATGCCTCCAGTAGCCAATATAACTACTCCATGTTCTAATTCTCTATCCTGGGTACCTAAATTCTTTACTTTAGTCTTAAAATTACCTACATATCCTGAAAAACTTACTACCTGAGTATTCTTAAATACTTCAATATTGCTATTCTCCACCTTTTCTAATAACATATTTAAATATTCCTGAGGATCATCGCCTTCTAAAGTGTAATAAATATGCCTTAAATTTCCACCAAGTTCATCTTCCTTTTCTATTAAATATACTTTATATCCCTGAGCTGATAAAGAAAGAGAAGAAACCATTCCCGAAACTCCGCCTCCAATCACCAATGCTTTCTTATTTACAGAAACCGCAACCTTTTTTAAAGGTTCCTGTAAGGCTACCTTAAAGACAGCCATTTTCACTAAAGATTTAGCTTTAGAAGTAGCTAATTGGGGCTCCTTCATATGCACCCAAGAACATTGATCTCTTATGTTGGCCATTTCAAAAAGATAAGCATTTAGTCCTGATTCTTTTAAGGTTTCTTGAAATAAAGGTTCATGAGTCCGAGGGCTACAAGAAGCCACCACTACTCTATTTAAATTATGCTCTTCAATAGTTTTTCTAATCTTCTCTTGGATATCTTGAGAACAAGTAAATAAATTATCTTCTGCATAAACTACAAAAGGTAAGCTTTGAGCATATTCTACTACCTTGGGCACATCTACATAGCCTCCAATATTTATGCCACAATTACAGATAAATACCCCAATTCGAGGAGCTTCCCCTTTAACATCTCTTTCCAGGGGGTAGCTCTTATCCTTTACCAGACTTCCTCTTTCTTTACTAAGCAGCATAGAAGCACAAGCTGAAGCTCCACTTGATTGAGTAACCGTTTCTGGAATATCCTTGGGTTCTGAAAAAACACCACTTACATAAATACCTTCTCTATTAGTCTTTACAGGAGTAAATAAATTAGTTTTGCAGAAATTATGGTCATTTAAATCTATAGAAAGTTTAGAAGCTAAATCAACTATCTTATCTTTAGGCTTTAATCCTACCGATAAAACTACTAATTCAAATTCTTCCTCAACTATTTCTCCACCTTGTATATACTTTAGAATCAAGTTTTTTGACTTTTGTAATTCATGAATAGAAGAGACCATAGATCTTATATATCTAACTCCATACTCCTTTTCTGCTCGTTCATAATATTCATTAAACCCTTTTCCATAAGCTCGCATATCCATAAAGAATATAGCTGTATCTAATCCCGGAACATGTTCCTTGGCAATTACTGCCTCCTTGCTAGCATACATACAACACACAGAAGAACAGTAGCTACTATCACATCCAGTATCTCTGCTTCCTACGCACTGAATAAAAGCAATCTTTTTAGGCTCCTTGGCATCAGAAAGTCTCTTGACATGTCCTTGATAGGGCCCTGAAGCCGATAAAATTCTTTCAAATTCAATACTAGTTACTACATTCTCATAAATACCATATCCATATTCACCTTTAATTTTGGCATCAAACTCATCAAATCCAGGAGTTAAAATAATGGAGCCAACTTCTATCTCCTCTATTTCTTCTTTCATATTATGGTCGATAGCTTCAGGCTTACAAGCTTTTACACATTGTAAGCATTCACTACAAATAGCACAATTAAGACAACGCTTTGCTTCTTGAACAACCTCCTCTTCGCTCATTCCATCTTCTACTTCTACAAAAGTATATTTTCTATTCTGGAGATTCTTAAAATTAGTAGTTATTCTACTCCTCTTTTCAATTTTTCTCTCAGGCAATGGAGCAATATCTCTTTTTTCTTCTTCTCTTAATTCTATTCCATTCAAATAACAGTGAATAGACCGAGCAGCTTTATTTCCTTGAGCTACTGCTTCTATCACGGAAGCAGGACCTAAAACTGCATCGCCTGCAGCAAAAATTCCTTCTTTGTTTGTAG
>JASEGW010000117.1 GCA_030017825.1 bacterium
ATATCCAAATCCTTAAGTGTGCTACAATACCTAATTATTTTTGCATGGGTACTTAAATGGCGGATAATAGATAGTTGTTTGCTGTAGAAGCAAGGTGATAGAATAAAGAACATTAAGGAAAGAGAGAATTAAGAATGTTAGATTTAAAATTTATTGTAAATAATATAGAAAAAGTTATTTCTTTCATGAAGAATCGTGGCTTAGACTATAGTATTATTGAAGAAATTAACAATCTTGATATCCAAAGAAAAAAATACATTGCTGAAGTAGAAGAACTAAAAATGAAGAGAAATATAGCTAATGAAAAAATAGGAAAAGCTAAGTCCCAAGGAGAAAATGCTCAAAATTTTATTACTCAAGTCAAAGAAGTAAGTGCTAAAATTAAAGAGATAGATAATGATTTTTCAGATTGTTTAAAGAAAATAAGTGATTTGCTATATTTTATACCGAATATTCCCCATGAGAGTGTACCTATAGGATCTAATGGAAAAGATAATGCTGAAATAAAAAGATGGGGCAAAATTCCAGAATTTTCTTTTAAAGTTAAATCTCATTATGAATTAGGCGAAAGATTAGATATAATAGATTTTAATAGAGCGGCTAAGATTACCGGAGCTAGGTTTGCCCTTTTAAAAGGAGATGGAGCAAGACTAGAACGAGCTCTAATTAATTTTATGTTAGACATTCATACCAAAAAACACGGTTATTTAGAAGTGCTTCCCCCATTTATGGTAAATCGAGATTCTATGACAGGCACTGGTCAGCTTCCTAAATTCGAAAAAGATTTATTTTGTTGCAGGGAAGAAGGATATTTTTTAATTCCTACCGCAGAAGTGCCTGTTACTAATATTCATAGAAGCGAGATTTTAGAAGAGAGTGAGCTTCCTATTTATTATACTGCTTATACTCCTTGTTTCCGTTCAGAAGCGGGTTCTTACGGCAAGGATACTAAAGGGCTAATTAGACAGCATCAATTTAATAAAGTGGAATTAGTAAAATTTACTACTCCAGAAACCTCTTACAAAGAGTTAGAAAAACTTTTACAAGATGCTGAAACAATACTTCAAGAATTAGAGTTGCCTTATCGGGTAGTATCTCTTTGCACAGGAGATTTAGGATTTTCTGCTTCTAAAACTTATGATATAGAGGTATGGCTTCCTTATCAAAATGCTTTTAGGGAAATTTCTTCTTGTAGTAATTTTGAAGATTTCCAATCTCGTAGGTCAAGTATTAAATATCGTGTTCAAGAAAACAAGAAGACTGATTATGTTCATACGATAAATGGTTCTGGTTTAGCTGTAGGGAGGACTTTAGTAGCGACTTTAGAAAACTATCAGCAAGAAGATGGAAGCATACTTATTCCAAAAAAGTTGCAGGAGTATATGGATGGTAAAAAAGTAATAAGATGATAAAACTATCTGATATTGAATTAGTCAAAAAAAGCAAAAAAGGAGATTTTGAAGCTTTTACAGAATTAGTGAGACGATACGAAACAAAAGTGTATTCTATAGCTTATAATTATATGAGAAATTATGAAGATGCTGAAGATATTCTACAAGAGACTTTTTTAAAATCTTATATTTCTCTTCCTAATTTTAGAGAAGAAGCTAAATTTACTACTTGGCTTTATCGAATCTGCGTAAATATTTGTTATTCTAAAATTAGAAAGAAAAAAATAGAAGTAGTTTTGTCATTAGATAGCTCTATAGAAACAGCAGAAGAGGAAGTTCATAGAGAAATTCTAGATTGGTCTAAAAATCCTGAAACTCAATTATTAGCTGAAGAGATGAGAGAAGTGTTAAATAAGGCTATTGAGAAATTACCTAAGGAATATAAAGAAGTTTTTATTCTGCGGGATGTGGAAGGTTTGTCTAACCAAGAAGTAAGTGAGATTGTAAATGAATCCATAGCTGCTATTAAGTCTCGAATACATAGAGCAAGATTATTTGTGCGACAAGAAATTGAGAGCTATTTCAAAAAAGATAGCGCTCTTATGATACCACCTAAAAAGATAACCTATAATTATTAAGGCTTTAAGAATTACTATACATTAAAATAGATATTAAAATAGTTTTGAATCTTTTTGTAAATTTAATAGTCTAAATATATAGAATATAAAATTATGAGGTAAAAATGAGGTTTGATAGATTAACTTTAAAGTCTCAAGAAGCTTTTTCCAAAGCTCAAGAGATAGCCGAAGAAAAACATAACCAAGAAATTACTATTGAACATCTATTCTTAGCTCTTCTTAAACAAAAAGAAGGACTAGTAAGAGTTATTTTAGAGAAGCTATCTGTAAATGTTGATAAACTAATTATAAAAGTGGAGGAGTATTTAAACAAGATAACAAAAGTATATGGAAAAGAATTGCTTTCAACCTATCTTTCAACTTCATTAAAGAGTGTTCTTAATCATGCTTTAACAGAAGCTAGTATGCTAAAAGACGAATTTGTAAGTACAGAGCACTTTTTAATAGCTATTACAGAAAAAAGGGGTAGTTTTTCTGCGCAGCTCTTAAAAGATTTAAAGATTGAAAGAGAAAATATTTTAAAAACTTTGGTAGAAATAAGAGGAAGCGAAAGAGTAATTGACCAGATGCCAGAAGAGAAATATCAAGCTTTAGAGAGATATAGTCGAGATTTAGTTAATTTAGCCAAAAAAGGAAAATTAGACCCTGTTATTGGCAGAGATCAAGAGATTAGACGAGTAATCCAAATTTTATCTCGACGTACAAAAAATAACCCTATTTTAATTGGTGAAGCTGGGGTTGGTAAAACAGCTATTGTAGAAGGACTAGCTTTAAGAATTATTTCAGGCGATGTGCCGGAAACTTTAAAGAATAAAAAAATACTTGCCTTAGATATTGGAGCTTTAATTGCTGGCACTAAGTATCGAGGAGAATTTGAAGACCGATTAAAAGCAGTACTAAAAGAAGTAGAAAGATCTTTTGGAGAATTCATTCTTTTTATTGATGAATTACATACTATTGTTGGAGCAGGAGCTAGTGAAGGAGCAATGGATGCTTCTAATATGCTAAAACCAGCTTTAGCTAGAGGAGAGCTTCGTTGCATAGGAGCTACTACTATAGATGAATATAGAAAGTATATTGAAAAAGATGCTGCTTTAGAGCGTCGCTTTCAACCTCTTTTAGTTGGCGAACCTTCAATAGAAGACACTATTGCTATATTAAGGGGGTTAAAAGAAAAATATGAAGTTCATCATGGAGTAAGAATCAAAGATCAAGCTTTAGTTACAGCAGCTAATTTATCTCGAAGGTATATTAGTGATCGTTTTATGCCAGACAAAGCTATTGACCTTATAGATGAAGCTGCTAGTCGTTTACGTATTGAAATTGATAGTCTTCCAATAGAGTTAGATGAAATTAAACGAAAAATTATTCAGTTAGTAATCGAAAAGCAGTCATTAAAAAAAGAAATGGATAAACTTTCTATTGAGTATATCAAGAACCTAGACGAGAAGATAGCTAATTTGAGCAGTAAATTTAAAAAAATGGAAACCCATTGGGAGAAGGAGAAGGAAACAATTTATCATATCCGAAAAATTAAATCTGAAATTGAAAAAAACAAAGATTTAGAAAAAGCTATGGAAAGAGAAGGCAACTTAGAAAAAATTGCTGAAATTAGATACGGTATTTTAAGAGAATTAAGTATTGATTTAGAAAAAGCCAATCAAGAATTAAGAGATCTTCAGAAAAGTAATAAGATGCTTAAAGAAGAAGTTGATGAAGAAGATATTGCTCAAGTGGTATCTAGTTGGACAGGTATTCCTGTTTCTAAAATGATAGAGGAAGAAAAGAAAAAACTATTGCTAATGGAGGATTTCTTAAGAAAAAGGGTAATAGGCCAAGAAAAAGCATTACTTTCTATTTCTAATGCCATTCGAAGGTCAAAAGCTGGCTTGGATGATGAAACTTCTCCTATTGGGTGTTTTTTATTTATTGGTCCTACAGGAGTAGGAAAAACAGAGTTATCTAAAGCTTTAACTGAGTTTTTGTTTAATGATGAAAGAGCTATGGTACGATTAGATATGAGTGAATATATGGAAAGGCATTCTGTATCTCGTTTAATTGGAGCGCCTCCAGGATATGTGGGATACGAAGAAGGGGGTCAACTTACGGAAGCTGTAAGACGCAAACCTTATAGTGTTCTTTTGTTAGATGAAATAGAAAAAGCTCATCAAGAAGTATTTAATATCTTGCTTCAAGTATTGGACGAAGGTCGTCTTACTGACTCTCAAGGAAGAGTTGTGGATTTTTGCAATACTATTATTATTATGACTTCAAATTTAGGTAGTGAATGGATTAATGATGAAGAATTGAATAATAATGAATTAAAAAAAAGACTAAATCAAGTTTTAAAAAATAGCTTTCGACCAGAATTTTTAAATCGTATTGATGAAATTGTTATTTTTAGCCGCTTAGAACTATCTGCTATTAAAAAAATTGTGGATATTCAATTAAATATTTTAAGTCAAAACTTAAAAGAGAAAAAGAATATTTCTATTGTAGTTAGTGAAGATGCTAAAAAATTACTAGCAGAAAAAGGATACAATCCAACTCTTGGTGCTCGACCTTTAAAACAAACTATTCAACAAATGCTACAAAACCCATTGGCTACAAAATTACTAAAAGGTGAATTTCCAGAAGATAGCGAGATTTTAATTGATAAAAATTCTAAAGAAGAAGAGTTGGTTTTTATTAAACAATAAATAGTGCTAAAAAGAAGTTAGCATATTTTATCAACTTTATTTCAACTTCTATTTAGGGTGTTGAATATGAATTGTAAACAAACTTATAAACTGCTATCAGATTTTATAGACAAAGAACTTCCTATAGAGACTTATGACAAAATTAAAAACCATCTTGCTATTTGTCCCCATTGCCATGCCTTCTCAGATACTCTTAAGATGACTATAAAGCTGTCCCAGCGCCAAAAATTTGTAATCATTCCTAAAGAAGTTCATTGTCGTTTAATTAAGTTTTTAAAAGAACATTTAGATATAGATTAAGATAGGGTAGAAATATAAGTACTTAAATATAAGTTTTTCGGTATTTGATCTGGGTATTTTAAATCCGAAATCCAAGCATCGAAGTCCGA
>JASEGW010000118.1 GCA_030017825.1 bacterium
AGGTTAGGTTGTAGTCTAATTGAACTATTGCTACGCGGACGATGGAGGTGGTCATTAAAATTAACACTCCTCTCACTTCTTACTTCTTTAGTATACTATGTAACCTCTGGTAAATCAACTCTTCTTGCTATAATATTCTTAATATAAAGTATTAATCCTAATAATAAAATATAGTACAAAAATACAAAGATTACATTAAATTCTGATATGCAAATAATACTATAAGGCACTTTAGCTGCTACTTCAACTAAAAATAACATTATTTTAATAACAACTTGGTTTGCAAAACCCGTTATCATAGCCAGATAAACACTTATATTGAATAACAAATAAGTTATAAATCCAAGCCAGACAATAATGCCTACTAAAGGAACTATCAACACATTTAGTATCAAAGCTATTATAGACACTTCATGAAAATGGTAAAGCATGATAGGTAGAATAAACAACCAAGCAGCTAACGACACTCCTGATATTGTTGCCACTTTTTTAAGCCACTTTCTATTACTAAGCTCTCTTGCAATGGGCACTATTACTAATATCCCTAAGGTAGCTATAAATGAAAACTGAAAACCTAAATTATAAAGCACTTTAGGATTGCCTATTAGCAATATTAAAGCTGCTAAGAATAAATTATTAATCGAGTTACTACGGCGGTAAAAGATTGGAGCAATAAGTAATGAGGCCATCATTAATGAAGCCCTCATTACTGAAGGCTTGAGTTCTGTAATAAGAGCATACATTGCTATTATTATTAAGGTAAGAACATAAGCATATTTTTCAGAAAAACAAAGTATTTTCTTGACAAAGCTTAAGAACAATAAAGAGATTAAACCAACATTAAGACCAGAAACAGCTAAAATATGAATAATACCAGTATTTTGAAAAAGCTTTACAGTTTCATGGGACATACTCCTTTTATCTCCCAATAATATTCCTTGCAGTATAAATCTTGAAGGAGCCTTTAAAGTAGTTTTAATAGAATCGATTAAATTTTTTTTTATATCATAGGAAATCTTTATTAAAAAATTACCATTTCTTTTACTTAGTAATTTTATTTTAGAATCATCTCTTATTCTGGCTATTCCATAAATATCTTGAGTGTAATAGTATTGTTTAATTTTATGATTATCTTTATATGTAATATCGCTTAATTTACAAACAATCCCCAATCTCTGACCATATTCTAAGTGCCAATCTATAGTATTTTTATTTATTGCTAACTTTATTCTTCCCTTAATATTTTTAATTTCTCTGCTTTTTAGTATTATCTTTTCTGGCTTAAATAAAGCAGATATCTCTTTCTTTTCTTTTAAAGGATCATCAGCTACTACTCCAATAATGGTTATATTCTTCTTACCTACATAATTAATTATATGATTTTTAGTACTAACAACAGTAGCTAATTGATACAACTCTATACCTATAATAAAAAAACCAATGTAGATTAGAATGGTAGCAATAAACCCCGCTTCCTTAAAATAACAAACTATCAACAATATAACCACAAAAACCAAAAATATTGATAACCAATTCACAGAAATACTAATAAATGAGCTTAATATAATGCCTATGACATAAATTATGGTAAGATTAACAATTGGCATTGCCATTATTTATTCCAATGGAGAAATATGAGGAATTATTTTTTGAAGTTTCTTCTTTCCTATGCCTTTAATTTTTAATATATCCTGGAGAGAGTTAAAATGCCCTTCTCTCTCCCTAAAAATAACAATTCTTTGAGCAATAACAGGTCCAACACCTGGTAATTCTTCCAATTCTTCTTTAGAGACTTTATTTATATTAATTTTAAACTCTTCCGCGCTAAATTTTTCTTGGGGCTTTAAACTGTAGGAAATAAGTAAAGTTGTAGCAATAATTACTAATATGGTAGCTATTTGCTGATCGTTTTTAGATAACCTTATATAGTTTTTAATTTTCTCAAATATTTTCATAACACCCATTGTTTTGTTTTCACTTTTATTTTCAATCCATCTATAATAATCTTTATATTTCCATGATAATTTGTTCTATAAACAGAAATTTTTTCTTTCTAAAAAAGGAGAGCAAATTTTTATTTGGTTTATAATTACCTGGGCCTTTGGTAATTATAGCTATTTTGGTGTCTATTATACTTCATGCTGTATCTATCGGCTTCTTATTCTATAAGCATGACAAATTTTGATTAATAAGTGCTATATAGCTATCTTCGGGTTAACTAAACTTAAAAATTTAGGGAGCGTATGCGATTTTGGGTGCTGTAATTCTCAAAATAAATTAAAAATAGTAGTAATAGTGTTGTGGAGAATGTGGACCAACTGTAAAACAACCAAAATTTATCCTTGTTTGAATTAGAGTTATAATGTTTTTCAAGCTATTATAAAACACTAGATTTTCTTCTTGTTTACAAAATATTCTCTTACATTAAGGTTTCATAGATCTCTATTATTTTTATTAAAACAACAACGCTTTAGCTAATCCTATTATTTAATCTACAAAGTTTATAACTCAATTCCACAATGTTGACAAAACTTATCACCCCTTAGTATTTTTCCCAGACATTTTGGACAGTATATTATAATAGCCTTATATCCTAAATCTTTTTCTTTCTTTCTTATCTTTTTAATTCTTTTCTTTCCCGATTCTATTTTTAGCACATCTAATGCTTCAACTTCCTTATCTTTCTTTCCCAACAACGAAAGCTTTTCTTTAATTTCAATTTTTTTAGTTTTCTTGCTCGGAAAACTAGAAGAAACTTCATTAAGCATACTACCACAATACCTACATTTTATAGCTTTCACTTTAATTATTTCTGCACAAAAAGGACATTCCTTTTCCTCTCTTTTAACTTCCTTGTTTTTCTTTTTTATTAACTTTTCTTTTTCTTCGCTGATCAATTTCAAGATAATTTGAGCAATTTGAACTGAGACAGATTTCGAAAGTTTACTAAATAATGTCACTCCTTCTTTCGTAGTAACTAATACATCACCAAAAATTAAATATGTCTTATTCTCTACAGAAAAAATTTCAGATATTGGTATTTCTTCTGCTTCTATATAAATTGACCACAATCCCTTTTTTCTTATTAGGGTTATTATTCTATATTGCGTAAGTATCATTTTGTATTCCCAAGGTAGGTCGCGTTCTTCTACTATTTTAGGAGGACGATACGTACAAGTATCCCATAAAATAACACTTTCTCCTTCATAAAACAATTTAGAAAGGCAATCTATTTCTTTTTTAGTTCTATCAAAAAAAACGCTCCTATAATCACTGCTTCCTAATTGTTGCGCAATTAAATCTTTTGAAACAGGCATACAACACCTTTTCTTTCCTAATTTTAATAATACTTTTGTATGTATAAATTATTTATTGTATTTAGGATCCTTTATAAATTCCTTCATAAGAGCCTTATCGTTATATATTTCATCAAATTGTCTCTGGGTAAGTTTATATTTTTTTCTTATTTTACAAAAATACCTTTTTGCTAATTTTTCCACTTCATTCCAATATTCATCTTCTCTTCCTTCAAAAAGGAGCCCTTGATTAGATCTCTTCCATAATTCCTTATCTGCTTTGCTCTCAGCTAATGCGATTTCTCTCAAGACAGCTCTGCGAAATTCCTCATTTTCAATATCAGAACTATTGATTTTTTCCTTTGGCAACAAAGATCTTTGCTTTGACTTCAAATCAATCATACTGGAATTTTTTTTTAAATTTTTCAATTTATATTTTATTTTTGAATTCCTACTTGGTTCTTTGGTATTCTTTTCGGAAATTAGATTTTCTATCTTAAGCTTATTAAAACTTATAGTAAGTTTTGAATTATCAATTGAATTTAACATAGCAATCCAATTTGCACCAGATTGCTCGAATTCTTCTTTTGAGGTATACATATAGATGCCTACATGAGTAGGATGCTTATGATATCTAAATCCTTTTCTTTCTTTAATGCGATTATACAACATTATAAGCGAACCTCTGATCTTATTTTTTGTAATCTTTCCGGGGACAAGTACAACACGTATTTCAACTTGTGCTTTTATTGAATCGTCACATATATCCTCGTTTAGAATTGATACTTTGGGTAAATTGAGCTCAACCATGTTAACTTTACCAAAATCATTTGTCACATATGCATAAGCTGACAAATTTATTAATTCACCTACATAAGAATGTGGTTTTATATAAAATACTTCATTTTCCTTTTTAGATTCTAATTTTTCATATACCTCGGAATTTTTCTTTATAAAATTTATAATTCCTATTTCTTCTTCCGACAAGATAGATAGTTCTTCTACCTGACTATCTTGTTGAGGAGAAGGAGGTATGATTTTCTCTTTTTTTGTTGTATCCTTTTGACAATGTGCAGTATATAAACAGATAAAAACAACTATAAGTACAATAATACATCCACAACCTCCTGCTGTATCCCTATCTATCTTTTTCGTTTCTTCTTTCTTCTCATCCTTGTTTATAGTTTCCTGAAATGAGGTTTCCTTTTTTGCTTCTTCTTCCATCTTTTCCATTTCTTCTTTTACTGCCTGCTCTCTTTTTGTCTTTTTTTTCACCTCAATTGCTTTTTTAGCTTTAGCTCTACGTTTTGACAAATTAAACTTACAAGAAGGGCAAAGTTTAGTACTATTTGATACTGTTTTTCCACAATTTGGACAAAACATGCCTTATTTACTTCCTTTTTCTTAGTCTTTTTTCATGTCTGTAAAATATTTATAATACTATAATACTTATATGGCTCTTCACGGAATATAGTGGGTAGATAAAATATATATAGGTTGCATCTGGATAAGATAAAATAACACTCCTAAACTATTATCTAAGAAAGGAGTGATATCCACCAGATGTAACAGAAAGATTATCTCACAAAACTTTTAGGATTTCAAAGATTTTTGTAACTGATATGGAAATAAAAAGGGAATGGGATATAGAGAAGGTGATATTGGTCTTAGATAGACTCCAGAGAAGGTATGTCTGTAGTTGATGTTGTAGGATATTGACCACCTACTATGACTCCCGCATCCAAGAGGTAATACACCTTCATCTTTGGA
>JASEGW010000119.1 GCA_030017825.1 bacterium
CTTTTATCTTGCGTTTTAAATATTACTATAGTATGATATTCTATAATTTAAATATTGTTTAAACATTGTCTTCCAGAGGTTCTTAAAATATAAGCTTGTTGTTAAAAAATCGCATATAGGATTAATAATTAGTTATATTTGATAAGTTAAAAATTAGGAGAAATAATTTAATAAATTTATGAATTTAAAGGAAATACCAAAACTAAAAGTGGGTAATTTTGAAATCAGGGTTCCAATCATTCAAGGGGGAATGAGTGTTGGGATTTCTTTATCAGGATTGGCTTCAGCTGTAGCAAATGAAGGTGGTGTTGGAGTTATTGGTACTGCTGGTATTGGTATGCTTGAACCTGATTATAACACTAATTTTAAAGAAGCAAACAAAAGAGCTTTAAGGAAGGAAATAAGAAAAGCAAGGGAAATGACGGATGGTATTATTGGAGTGAATATAATGGTGGCTCTTTCTGATTTTGATGATCTTGCGATGATTGCTTTAGATGGGAAAGCAGATTTGATTTTTATTGGTGCAGGGCTTCCGCTAAGATATTCAAAGGCATTGCTACGGGATAGTGCGGGAGAGGTTTTAACCAAGATTATTCCTATTGTATCTTCTGTAAAAGCTACTAAAATTATATTTCAGTATTGGGCAAGAAAATATAACCATGTTCCTAGTGCTTTGGTTGTAGAGGGACCTTTAGCTGGCGGGCATCTTGGTTTTAAGAAAGAACAGATTGATAATCCTAATTATGCACTAGATAAGATATTAAAAGAAGTTATTTCTGCAATAAAACCTTTTGAGGACCAATTTAATAAACAAATTCCAGTAATTGCAGCAGGTGGCATATATACAGGAGCAGATATTTATAAATTTATACAGTTGGGAGCCCAAGGGGTACAAATGGCAACCAGGTTTGTTGCAACTCACGAATGCGATGCTTCCATAAAATTCAAAGATAGTTATGTAAAGTGTAAAAAGGAGAATATTGCTATAATTGATAGTCCTGTTGGATTACCTGGAAGAGCTATAAGAAATAAGTTTCTTGAGGATGTATCGGCAGGAGCAAAAATACCTTTTAAATGTCCTTGGAAATGCTTGAAAACTTGTGATTTTAAAAAAGCACCATACTGTATTAATCTTGCACTGACCAATGCAAAAAAAGGAAAGCTTGAGGAGGGATTTGTCTTTGCTGGAGTGAATGCATATCGTATAAATAAAATTGTTTCTGTTAAGGAACTCATTGAAACTTTATTGAAAGAATATGAAGAAGCAGTATCTGAATAAATTATTACACTTAGTTCCGGCAGAGAGAATAAAAAAACTCAAGAATAACAATATAAACTTCTTTATAATTTAAGCACTTCTTTTACTTCTTTTAGAACTTCTTTTAGAGGAGGTATATCTTTAAACCATTTTTTTTGAGTAATTTCGTTAGTGCAGGAACAATAAATTTGAGAAATAGCTTTCTTTAGTTTTTCAGGTAAAGATTGGGGGCTTAATTTGCATATTTCTTTCCAGCGATGGCGGTCAGCTTTCTTTGCTTCTTCTACTGCTTGATACCATCTTGTATGACGATAATAAATTCTAGCTATTTCTTTACTCACCGGAAGTCCATTATAAGTAAGTCGGCATTCATCTAAAGTTCCAAGAACATCAATAACCATAAGATTTCTTTTTGCATCAAAGCCAAATTCCATTTTTCCGTCTTCATTTATAAGCCCTATCTTTGAGAATTCATTGGTTATGAAAGTATTAATATTAATTGCAAGTTTTTTGAGATTACTTATTTCTTTATCATTTAGTCCTGAGATATGTTTAGCTTCATTCCAGCTTAAGTATCTATCCGTTATTTCTAATTTAGTAGAAACATCTATAAAAGGTTTATCTAATTTTTGACCTGGAGTAGGCAAGTCAGCTAAACCTAAATCCTCTGGCATTAAATCTCCTTTTTTAAAACGTTTAAAAACACTACTTCCTTCAGGTAAAAAGTTTCTATAAATAATTTCAAGAGGAATTAAAAAGCCTCCCTTTTTTCCTTGATATTCTGAGTAATCATATTTTGTTTCCTTAACTTGTGGCTTTATGACATTTAATAGGGTAATTTCCATAGTATTTACAGGGTTTTTAATATAGGAAAGTTTCTTAACCTCTCCGTCTTCTACTAAACCAATATATTGAGTAAGAATACCTCTTTCTTCGAGTTTTTCAAAAAAGTATCCTCCTAAAATAGCAATAGCACATCCTTTGTTATAAATATGATCAGGCATTTCTCCCCAATCAAAGACTGAATATCTATCAGAAAAGATAAATCTAGCTAATCCAGAACTATTTTCAGTTAGGTTTTTTATGATTTGAAGGTCTTTTACACTACCCATACTATTTCTCCTTATTATTTTATGGTTTTTATTATACTCCATCTTTGATTATTGTCAATTGGTTTAAAACTACTTGTATTGACTTCTTTTTTTATTTATGCTAATATTTAAAAAGTTTAGGAACCATTTGCTATGATAGATGAACCAAAAATAGCTATTGTTTTATTGAACTGGAATTTTGCTGATGATACCATAGAGTGCATTAATTCCTTAAAAAAAGTTGACTATAAAAACTTTAAAATTATTGTAGTAGACAATGGTTCTGCTAATAATTCTTGGAAAACTATAGAGGATACATTTAAGTCTGAAATTATTTTAATTAGAAATGAACAAAATCTTGGTTTTAGTGGAGGAAATAATAAAGGTATAGAACAAGCTTTAAATGATAAAGTAGATTATATTTTTGTTCTGAATAATGACACTATAGTAGATAAAGAGATACTTAAAGAATTGGTATGTTTTATGGAGGACAATCCTCAGGCAGGAATTGTAGCTCCTGTTATGTTTTTTTATAACCGTCCTGATTATATTTGGTTTGCTGGCGGGATTATGGATCGAAACACGGGCATTGGAGATCACATTGGATATGGAGAAAAATTTAGTAGTAAATTTGATAAAATAATAGAGTGTAATTTTCTAACTGGTTGTGGTATGTTCTTTAGAAGCAAAGTTTTTAAAGAAGTAGGACTTTTCGACACAGCATATTTTCATACTTCTGAAGATGCAGATTTATGTTTTAGGGTGATGGATCAAGGTTATAAATTATACCTAAATCCAAAAGCAAGGCTTTGGCATAAGTGTGCTGCTTCTTTATTAAACTTGGCTAAAAATAAATCGTTTATTCATCCCTCAAGCTATATTTATTATGAAGTTAGGAATCGATTATTGTTTATTAAGAAAAATCATCAAAAAGGAACACTAATAAAGTCATTATATAAGATTATTTATTTTCATCTTTATGAAATTTATGAACTCATAAAAAACCGTAATTTTAAATCCATAGTAACTTTTTTTTATGGTATATGGGATTTTGCTTTAGGAAGATTTGGAGAGAAAAAATTCTAATATTTTGTGGATAGTTTTTATTTTTCTATATTTTGAGTAATTATAACAAGGTTTAATCGATAAATGAAGTATATTAACTTTAAATCTTTTACTAATAAGCAAATTAATAAAATTGAGCTTAAACTTAAAAAAAGAAAGCTTACTTCATATCCAGTAGCTATTCATTTAGAACCTACCATTAAATGCAACTCTAATTGTATGATGTGTAATCGACAATTAATTCGTAAAGAGGAAGTATTAAAAGGGGATTATTTAAGCTGGGATACTTTTAACAAGGTTAAGCCTTTTTTCTCTACTGCTGAAGAGGTATTATTTGGAGGTTTTGGCGAACCTCTTTTACATAAAGATATTATACCTATGATTATGGAAATCAAAAAACATAATCCCTATCTTTATTTTTACACTAATGGCATTTCTTTAACTCCAGAAATCTCCAAAGAACTAATTTTAGCTGGTATAGACGAAATTTGTATATCATTTGGGGGAGCAACTGAGGAGACTTACCAAAAGATTAGAGGAGTACCTATGTTTCCTATTGTAAAAAATATTGAAAAACTTAGTGAACTTAAAAAAACTTTAGGTAAGAATAAACCAAAAATATCTTTTGCTATTGTAGTTATGAAATCTATTTTTGAAGAATTAGTAGATATTGTAGATTTGGCTAAAGATATTGGTGTTACTAAAATGGAAATGGCTAATATTGTAATTCAAGATGAAAATCTTCAAGATGAAAGCCCTTGGCGGCATAAAATAGAGTATGAGCAGATCATGAAAGAATTTATCCAAAAAGCAAGGTCTTATAATATGGGGCTTTTATTATTTGAATTAAATGAATATACAGATATTTGTCAGCATATTTTTAGCTCTATGACTATTACTTGGGATGGCTTTATTCTTTCTTGCCCTCAAGAAAGATTTATTACGGGAAATCTTGCAGAGGAGAGTATAGGGGATATTTGGAATAATAAGAATTATTTAATGTTACGAGAAAAATACTACCAAGAAGGCTTAAAAAAGTTATGCCCAAATTGCTTTGCTTGGAAAAATGATGAACAAGCATATCTTCATCCTAACAAAAATTCCCGAATTTTTGCTGAGGAGATTTAAAATGAAAAAAATGATGTTTATTTTATTAATTTTTTGTCTTTTCCCCTTTCTTTTATTTGCCGAAGATTACTCTACTTATCCTTGGGGTATTTATTCTGACGAGTTTGTAATGCCACCAAATAATGAAAATGACTATATAAAAGCTAAGGAAGCTGGTATCAAATGGATTAGTATAGCAGCTTTATGGAATCATATTCAGGTTAATAAAGGAGATAAGCTTAACTGGAATCCAAGCCGAGAAGGAATTACGGACTATAAGCTTGATGCCCGAGTAAATAAAGCCATAGCCTCTGGTTTCAACATTCATTTTTTTGTGGCTGGTTTTCCAGAATGGATTGCTGAAAAAAAAGATGGTGTTTGGAAGAAAGAATATCCTCCTAAAGAAGATAAGTTTATAGAATGGAAAAACTGGTGTAAAAACTTAGCAAAAAGATATAAAGGTAAAGTTACTAATTTTGAGATTTATCCTGAAGGAGAAGG
>JASEGW010000011.1 GCA_030017825.1 bacterium
TATTAGCTTGTAGATATAGACATAATACTAAAAAGTATAATACAACATTTAAAAATATTGCAGGTTTATATAATATGAAACTTGATTTAGCATGGAATTAAGAAAATAAAATAAAAAAACATAATAGGTAATATTTATTCTTTTAGTTGAATTTCTTATTTTGCAGAGGGTCTATTGGATGTCACCTCCTTTATTAGATTTTGACAACCTTTGTTCTTTAAGAATAAAAAGATAGATTCCTGCAACTGCTTCTGGATGTATAGCCTGGGTATAAATGGTAACAAGGTATCAACCTTATCCCATATCATCCTCAATCAATACTTCCCCAGGAGAGAGCAGGAAGCAGTAGTCTTTTTTAAATGGTAGCTAAAGCCCCATAGGAGGAAACAAAAACCGTCTTTCCTGCTTAAAGAACAAGGTGTTCTTTTTCAATTATATCATTAAAGATCAATTAAAGAAACTCAAGAAGGATTTATCTTAAAATACCACACCCTTATATGAGGGTGAATATTATACCAGGAGAGGAAAAAATGAGAAGAGTTGGAATTATTGCTGGAGAAGGAAGGCTTCCATTAATAGCGGCAAAAGAGTTAAAGAAACAGGCTTACGATATTGTAGTTGTGTGTATAGTTTCTGGATTGAAAAAAAGCTTAAAAGAAATTGCTAATAAGGTTTATGAGATTGAGATTGGAAAAATAGGAGAAATAATAGATACTTTGAACCTTCACGAGGTTAAAGATTTAGTGATGCTGGGGAAGGTGAAGAAGCAGATTTTATATCAAGATATCGTTCTTGACGAGAAAACTATATCTCTTTTAAGTAAAATAAAGAATAAAAGTGATGATACTATACTTAAAGCTATTGTTGAAGAGCTTGAGAAAGAAGGAATATTTGTTGTAGATCAAACTAAATATTTAAAAAGACTTTTACCTTCAAAAGGAGTATTAAGCGAAAGAAAACCTAATCTCAGAGAAAATGAAGATATAAACTATGGATGGGAAATGGCTAAGGGCATAGCTGGTCTTGATATTGGGCAAACGGTAATAGTGAAAGAAAAGGCGGTAGTTGCTGTAGAAGCTATAGAGGGAACTGACAAAGCTATTTTAAGAGCAGGGGAAATTGCTGGTGCAGATGCAGTAGTGGTAAAAGTAAGTAAGCCCCAACAAGACTTTCGATTTGATGTTCCCACGGTAGGAATTAATACCATGGAATCTATAATTGAAGCAAAAGCAAGGGTATTAGCCATAGAATCAGGAAAAACTTTAGTTGTTCATAAGGAAGAAATGATAGCTTTAGCCAATAAGTTTGGGATTGTTTTTACTGTGATATAAAAATGGAAAAGAAGATATTAATTATAGCTGGGGAACCATCGGGAGACCTTCATGGAGCATACTTAGTTAAAAGCATAAAAAAGATTATTCCAGAAGCTATCTTTTTTGGCTTAGGCGGCTATCTAATGAAAAAAGCTGGGGTTGAGATAACACAGGATACTACAAAAGAAAGTACTATTGGTTTTATTGAAGCTATCAAGATATTGCCAAAAGTATTAAAGATTTATAAAGAGTTAAAGGAATTAACTTTAGAGCGAAATCCAGACCTTTTGATCCTGATTGATTATCCAGAATTTAATCTCTTTTTTGCCAAGTTTGCAAAAAAAGCTAATATTCCAGTAGTCTATTATATGCCTCCTACAATATGGGCTTGGAGAGAAAAAAGAGCCAAAAAAATAGCCAAAAGAGTGGACGAAGTAATTTCTATCCTCCCTTTTGAAAAGCAGATTTATGATAAATATAGGGTGAGGTCAACATATATAGGGCATCCTTTGATAGATATAGTAAAGATAGGTGCAAAAACTGAAGAAATATACAAAAGGTTAGGCATAGATAATGAAGCTAAATTGGTAGGACTTCTGCCAGGAAGCAGAAAGGATGAAGTAGAAAGATTATTACCTATTTTAGTTAAAACGGCAGAGTTGATAAAAGAAAGTTATCCAAAGATAAACTTTATTATTCCCTTAGCAAATAATTTATCTTTTGGCGACATATATAAAATAGTAGATAGAAGTGAGTTGAAGGGTGTAGGTATCAAAATAGCAAGAGAAGAGAATAATTATGAAATTATGGATTTGTGTGAATTGTTAATTGTAGCTTCAGGTACCGCTACTTTAGAAGCTATGATTCTTAATGTACCTATGGTAGTTGTATATAAGACTAATTGGATTACTTGGTTAATAGGTAAGTCGTTGGTAAAATTAAAATATTATAGTCTTCCTAATATTATAGCTGGGAAAGAAATAGTTCCAGAGATGTTTCAAGATAAAGCTACTCCAGAATTGATTTACAGAGAAGCAGATAAATTATTAAGAGATGAAAGAATAGTTAAATTACAAAAAGAAAATATGGAGAAGGCAAAGAGTTGCATAGGAGATATAGGGGTAATTGATAGAGCAGCGAATATTGTTGGAAACTATTTAAAATAATTTATGTTCAATAATAAAAATAATGGTAACTATTCAGCAATGTTCAATATAACAACATATTTCCTTAGTGCGAAGTTTAAAAATTAATATTTCTTCGCCAAATTAAAATCTTAACGGAAAATACATAATTTTTCATTTCTTCTTTTTCTTTAAAAATCAAGTATTTTCCTAATTTCAATTAATGCTCAGAAATACTAATTTTTAAACTTAGGTTGAAATAATTTGCTTTTATGAAAATAAGAAAAATATTAGAGAACAGATTTGTTAAAAAAGTACTTCCTTATTTACTATCAAGAGTTATTAGGTTTATAAATTCTACTATTAGGCTAAAAATTATTAATGAAGAGATTTATTTAGAATTAAAGAAGAAGAATAAAAAGCTAATTTATACCATATGGCATAATAGATTATTTTATATTCCTTATTATTTTAGAAATCAAGATATTCATATTTTAGTTAGCGAGAGTCGAGATGGTAATTATCTTAGTAATACCTTAAAACAGCTTAAATTCTATCCAATCGAGGGATCTTCTACTCGAGGAGGGCTTAAAGCAGCGGTAAGGATGATAAGAATGTTAAAGAAGGGATTTGATGGTGGAATTGCTCCCGATGGACCTCAGGGTCCGAAATACTATCTTAAGAGAGGGGTTATAGATATTGCCCAGAAAACAGGACACACTATTTTACCTGTTACTTATGGAGTATCTAAAAAATGGCAACTTAGTGCATGGGATAATTTTATAATTCCTTTTCCCTTTGCCAAAGGAGTGTTAGTTTATGGACAGCCTTTTGAGGTTAGCAAAGATATATCATCTGATCAAATTGAAGAGGTAAGATTAGAAATAGAGCAAGAATTATGCAGGATTACTGAATTGGCAGATGAACAAGATTAAGAATGATGGCAGATTGTAAGTGTTTATATAATAGATTAATAGATGAGAAAGAAAAAGGTATTTTTCTATTATTAATCAGAGCTGGTTTAAAGATTTTTTCTTTGGTTTATTATCATTTAATTCAGCTAAGATTATTGCTATTTAAGCTAAAAATATTGCAAGTCAAGAAGCTTAATGCCTATGTTATTAGTGTGGGAAATATTACCTTAGGAGGAACTGGTAAGACCCCTTTTGTTTTGTGGCTTGCAAACATTTTAAAAGAAAAAGGTAAAAAAGTTGCGGTATTAAGTCGGGGATATAAAGGAAGTTTCAGGAAAAAAATTGGAATTGTAAGTGATGGTTGCCATATTTTAATGAAAGCAAAAGAATGTGGAGATGAGCCGTTATTGCTAGCAAGGAATTTACCTTTAGGTGTTCCAGTGATAGTAGGCAAGAATCGTTTTCTTTCAGGAAAGTATGCTATAGACAAATTTGGCGTAGATACGCTAATCTTAGATGATGGTTTTCAGCACTTAAAGCTTTTTCGAGACTTAGATATAGTTCTTATAAATTCTAAAGATCCCATAGGGAATGGAAAGGTATTTCCACAAGGTATATTAAGAGAGCCTCTTGCAAGTTTGAGAAGAGGAAATATTTTAATATTTACAAAATGTGATAAAGAAATAAATAAGAGTATCCTACAGAGGATATTTAGAGTATGGGGGAAAGATAAGCTTATTTGTAAAAGCATTCATAAGCCAGTAAGCTTTATATCTCTCCATAGCAAAAAAGAATTTGCTTTAAATATGATAAATGATAGAAGAATCTTAGCTTTATCCAGTATTGGTGATCCTTTAACTTTTGAAAATATGTTAGAAGAACTTGGTGCAAAGAAGATATTGGTTACACGTTATCCTGATCATTACGATTACAAAACAAAAGATGTTGAAAAGATTGTAGCTGATTTTGAAAATAAGCAAACAGATATGATTATCACTACCGAAAAAGATGCTATTCGTTTAGAAAATATTTGGAGAGAAGGCGTGGATTTGTATTACTTGAAGATCGAGATGAAGGTGAGTGATGAATATCCTTTTTTTAACCTATCAGGGTGATATGGCAGGCTCAACAAGTTCAATTTCTTATCTATCGAAAGGGTTGTCTCAAAAAGGACATAGAGTATATGTTGGAGGAAGGAAAGAATCTCTTTTGTTTCACATGTTGCAAAATACAGGAGTTAATCTAATACCTATGACCTTCAATGGAAAATTAGATATTATAAACATACGACAAATAAAAAATACTGTAAAAAAATATTCTATAGATTTAATTAATGCTCAATCAAGTTATGACCGCTATTCTAGTATTTTTTCGAAATGGATATACAAATTAAATGTAAAGGTGGTTCATACTCGTAGACAAATTCCACGAAGTATAGGAGGGTGGCTACAAAATACATTTTATCTAAAAGGGTCTGATAAAATAGTTGCTGTAAGCTCTGAAATTAAAAATGCTCTTATAAAAATTGGACTGCTTTCTGACCATATTATAGTAATACCTAATGGAATTCCTCAGGAGAAATATGCAAGAGTTTTTGATAAAAGATTCATCGAAAAGATGAAAAAAGATTATGGAATTTTACCTGAGGACGTAGTAATTGGGTGTGTTTCTAGAAAAAAAAACCAGGAGCAGCTTCTAAGGGCGCTAAGATTTATCAATATAAAGACAAAAGTTCTTTTTATTGGAATCGAAGAACATGAGATTGATCAGAAACTTATTCTTCAGGTAAAAAATACTCATAATATCATCTTTTGTGGAAGAGTAAATCATGAATCTGTACTTAATTATTATAAACTTTTCACGTTACATGTGTTGCCTTCAACAACTGAAGGTATATCACAAACACTTTTAGAGGCAATGGCATTTGGGATACCAGTGATTGCAACACGAGCTGCTGGCAATATTGATCTTATAGAAGAAGGTTACAATGGATATTTGTTTGAAGACAACAATATTCAAGAATTGGTAGTCAAAATAATGAAAGTGATCGAAAAAAGAGAGTTTCTTGGCTTTCTTATTGCAAACGCCAAGAAGACTGCGATTGAGAAGTATTCCATAGCTAATACTATTAATACCTATGAAAAATTTTTTAAGCAACTGATTTCAAAGAACTAATTAAAGAGAAATGTAAATATTCATAATTGACGACATAATTAAAATTTTATTGTTAAATAAAGAAGCTAAATGAAAATAAATGACAAGCAGATTAAAAAGATTCTATATATTCATTATAAGCCTTTTGGTGATGTCTTATGCAATACGGGCGTACTTCCATTTATTAAGGAAAGATTTCCAAAAGCAAAATTGGATTATTTGGTGCAAGATCCATATCATCAGATTCTTTATCAAAATAAAAATATTGATGAACTTGTAATTTTTAAGGATGAAAAAAGAACTGCTTATATATGGAATCGCTTAAAACTATTTAAAGATATATATTGCAGAAAATATGATCTGATTATTGATCAGATGTGTGGAACAGGTTCTGCTCAAATTGTTCTTCTTAGTGGAGCTAAATATCGTTTGGGATATAAGGAATCAAGGTTAAGTTGGGTGTATAACCTCTTGGCTACATATAATGGCTCTCGATATACAGCGGCCACAAAATTTGATCTTCTTAAGCCCTTAGGAATTAATGAAAAACCTTTTTGTATGCAATATTATATTAAGCCAGAGTCAATTGCATTCATTGGAAAATGGTTAAACTCAATTGGAATTAATAATGAGAAGCTAATTTGTGTAGCTCCAGGAAGTAAGGCTAATCATAAAAAATGGAAAGCTGAGTATTTTGCAAAACTTTGTGATTTTATAGTATCAAAAACTCAATATAAAGTGGTATTACTTGGAGCTGATTATGAATGGGAAGATATTCAGGTTGTAAAAAAGTTTATGGAACATAAACCTATCGTAACTCCTAAAATAAATCTTAATAAGGCTGTAGCACTATTGCAAAAGGCTACCTTATTGATCTGTAATGATGTTGCTTTAAACCATTTTTCAGCTGTCACCAAAACACCTTCATTAGCATTTTTTGGCCGCACAGATCCTGTTACCTGGTCTCCCACAACAGATTCTCATCATTATTATTTGTGTCGGTCTAATCTTTATCAAGATGGTGATAATTCATTTGGAATATCTATACAAGAGGCGATTTGCAAGGTAGGAGAAATTATTAAAAAGCTTGAAGAGGAATGCTGAGAAGAATGTTATAAGTATTATTGGATTATCAATTTTATTTACCATAAAATGACCAAGCTAATACTATCTTGTTTTATTATCTGATTACAGAGAAAAAAAGATGAAATTATCAGTTGTAATTATTACTTATAATGAGGAAGAAAATATAAGAGAATGCCTGGAGAGTATTGAATGGGCGAATGAAATTATAATTGTGGATGGGTTTAGCGAAGATGAAACTCTAAATATTTGCAGAGAGTACACTGATAAAATTTATCAAAGAGAAAATGTGAGTAATTTAAATATTAATAAGAGCTATGGATTTAAAAAAGCTATGGGTGAGTGGATTCTTTATCTTGATGCAGATGAGCGAGTTTCTATAGAGTTGGCTCAGGAAGTAAGAGAAATATTATCAAGAGAAGATGAATTTGCTGCTTATAAGATACCTCGCAAGAATTACTATTTTGGTTATTGGCTTAAACATGGAGGAAATTTCCCAGACCATCAACTTCGTTTATTTAAACGAGGGAAAGCATATTTTAAGTGTCAGCATGTTCATGAAAGACTTCAAGTTGAAGGGAAAATAGCATATCTACAAAATTCATTGCTACATTATACATACCCAACTATTTCTTGCTATCTTAAAAAATTTGATTTTTATACCAGCTTTGAAGCAGAATATATGCTTAATACCAAGAAAAAGTATTGCATGTTAATAGGAATGACAATAAAGCCCGTAATAAGATTTATACGGCGATACTTTTTTAAACTTGGGTTCTTGGATGGTTTTCTTGGCTTGATGGCTTGCATATTTGATGCTTTAGGTATGATTGTTAGCTATGGGAAGTACTGGGAGATGAAAAAATGAAGCTTCTCTTTGTGCTTTCTCAAATAGAATTAACAGGAGCAGAGACTTATGCAGTATCGTTAACAAAGAAACTAAAAAGTAAAGGGTATAGAATAGTTTTTGTTTCAGACACCCTGAATAGTAAAAATATAGGAGTTCCTTATTATCCATTAGATTTAGATAATAGAAAGTCTTTTGTTAATCGTTTTAGGCATATAAGGTTTTTATGTCAAATGATCAGAAAAGAAAGAATTGATCTTATTCACGCTCATTCTAGAGCTTCTTCGTGGGTGGCATATTTTGCTAGTCGAATAACTAATATTCCTTTGGTGACAACAGCTCACTGTATCTATCCAGTTCATTTAAGCCGTAAATTTTTGCCTTGTTTTGGTAAAAAAGTAATCGCTATTTGTGAGTCAGTTAGAGATCATTTAATAAAAGATTTGAAAGTAAATCCTAAAGATATATTTTTAATACCAAATGGGATAGATATACATAGATTTAGACCGAATATTGATTCTGCCGTTAGAGAAGAATTTGATATTCTAAGAGAAGCTAAAGTAATTTCTTGGATTGGTCGATTTAGTGGACCTCGAGGTAGAATAATAGAGGAGGTGATAGGGAAGGTATTTCCTGAAATATTAAAAGTTATTCCAAATTTGAAGTTGCTTATTGTAGCTGGAGGCAATAGACCATTTTCTTTAAAAAGCAAAGTGGAAGCTATCAACCATCAATTCAAACAAGAGATAGTAAAATTTACTGGCTTACGAAGTGACATACCTCAAATATATGCCTTATCTGATTTAGTGATTGGTGCTGGTAGAGTAGCTATAGAGGCAATGGCTTGTGGTTGCCCTGTATTAGCAGTAGGAGAAAATAAGTTTGTGGGCTTAATAAATCCCCAATCTATAGAAGAGGGAATATATAACAATTTTGGTGATTGTTGTAAGAGTGAGCAAGTTAATTGGGAAGGATTAACTAAAACAATTATGGAAATATTTAAAGATGAAAAAGAAGCTAATAAATTAAGCCAGTGGGGAAGAAAAGTAACTATAGATAGATTTGACTTAGAAAAAGTAACAGAAGAAGTAGAGAAGGTCTATGAAAAAGCATTGGAGTAATAAAATACCTATTTTGGTTTATCATCGAATAGTACCAATGCCTTTGTCAAAATCAGCGCATGGGATATGGGTAAAAGTTCAGAGCTTTAAACAGCAAATGGAGCTTTTGTCTTCTAAAGGATTTCAGACGGTTTCATTAGATAGGTTAATAGATGCATTTAATGGAATAAACCAATTACCTAAGAAATCTATTATTCTTACTTTTGATGATGGTTATAAGGATAATTATCTATATGCATTTCCTATTCTGAAAGAGCATAATTTTACAGCTACTATATTTTTAGTGAGCGGTTATATTGGAGGGACTAATGAATGGGATAAAACATCGCAGGAAGGACATATAAAACTTTTATCCACAGATGAAATAAAAGAGATGGCTGAGTATGGAATTTCATTTGGAGTGCATACAATTACCCATCCTCATCTTCCTCAATTAAATGAGAAGAAGGCTTTTCAGGAGATAGTAAAGCCCAAAGAAGAAATAGAAAAAATATTAGGCCAGGAAGTTATTTCTTTTTGTTATCCTTATGGTGAGTATAATGATAACATAAAAAATATGGTTATAGATGCTGGCTATAAATGTGCATGTGCTTGTGATACTAATGCTATAGATGATATTTTTGAATTAAGAAGAATACAAGTATTTCCTAAGACTAATTTATTTGGATTTTGGAAAAAAACTCAAAAGTGGTATCTTTCTTATAACGATTTTAAGAAAAATAGAGTAGAAAAACAAATATGTCATGAAGGTATTAATAAAATATTAATTGTTAGATTTAGTTCTATAGGAGATATTATTTTAACTACACCTATTTTAAAAGCCTTAAAAGAGAAGTATCCAGAAGCAAAATTATTTTATGTCACCAAGAAAGAATATATTAAATTAGTTGAGTTGTTTCCTTGTGTAGATTATATTTTTTGTTTAGACTCAAATAATAAAATAGAGGGACTTTTTAAATTAATCAAAAAGATAAATTTAGAAAAGATTGATTTATTAATTGATCTTCATTACAGTTTAAGAAGTATTATTCTTTATTATTTTTCTTTTGCTAAATACAAATTGCATTATTCTAAATATAGATTTATTAGATTTTTAAGAATATTTTTTAAATGGAGGTTGTTATCTAAAGATATACATGTAATAGATTATTATTTTAAACCTCTTGAAAGACTTGGTATTAATTCAAATAATAGAGAACCAGAATTAAGGATAAATAAAGATACACAAGAACGAATAAAAGAGTATTTAAAAATATCTGGAGTTACAAATAATGATTTAATAATTGGAATTTGCCCTGGAGCAAAGTGGGAAACAAAAAGATGGCCCATAAATAAATTTGTAGAATTAGGAGATAAATTAATAAGTAGATTGAATGCTAAGGTTATTCTTATAGGAGATTTAAATGACTTATTAATTGGCGAAAAGATTGAATATTTAATGATGAATAAACCAATAAACTTAATTGGGAAAACATCGTTATCAGAGTTAGTAGCTTTGGTAAAATGGTGCAATATAATAATTACAAATGATTCTTCTCCACTTCATGTAGCATCATCCTTAAAAGTACCTTCAATTAGTATATTTGGTCCTACAACATTAGATTTTGGTTTTGGTCCTTATGGAGAAGGTCATATTGTTCTTGAAAAGGATTTATCTTGTCGACCTTGTAGCTCTCATGGAAGTAAGAAATGTCCTGATCAAACTTTTAAATGTATGAAATTAATTACTTCAGATGAAGTGCTTCAAGCGGTAAAAAAGATATTAAATAGAAATGGATAAAATATTAATTATACAAACTGCATTTATAGGAGATGTAGTATTAATTTCTCCTTTGATTGAAGCTATTTCTGACAAATATCCAAAAGCAAAACTATATCTTCTAACTACCCTTGAAGGCAAAGATATATTTGAAAGAAATCCGCATATTTATAATATACTCTCATATGATAAAAGAAAAAGAGATAAAGGGTTAAATCATTTTATTAGAATAGTTAAACATATTAAAAAGATAAAATTTGATACAGCTGTTATTCCTCATCCTTCTTTGCGTTCTAGTTTGATTGCCTATTTTGCTAAAATACCTTATAGGGTTGGATTTAGAGGTAGGATAGGAGCTATTTTTTTTAACAATAAAGTTTCTTATCCTTTAGAGTTTCATGAAGTAGAAAGAAATCTACAGTTAGCATATGCTCTTGGAGTAAAAAAGAAATATCGTCCATTAAAAATATATATTTCTCAGGATGAGAAAGAGTTTGCCAGTAAGTTTTTTAAAGAAAATAAAATTTTAGAAGATGATTTTTTAGTTGGCATAAATCCTTGCTCTGTTTGGCCTACTAAAAGATGGAAGCCAGAAGGGTTTGCAGAAGTAGCTGATAATTTTATAAAGAACCTAAAGGCAAAAATAATCCTTTTGGGAGGGCCAAAAGATAAACAGATAGTGGAAAAAGTGTCAAATTTAATGAAAGAAGAAGCTGTACTTGCTGTTGGTAAATTTAATTTAAGAAAATTATCTGCAGTATTAGAAAAGTGTAAGTTGTTTATTACTAATGATTCTGGACCAATGCATATTGCTATGGCTATGAAAACACCGACAGTAGCTATTTTTGGTCCTACAACACTTGCTATAGGATTTGGGCCATATGGTGAAAAATATAAAGTTATTGAAAAAAAAGGTTTAAAATGTCGACCATGTAGTTTACATGGACCGAAAAGATGTCCTATAGGCACATTTGATTGCATGAACAGCATAACTTCAGAAAAAGTAATAATGGCTTCGAAAGAGTTGTTTAGAACGTAGTTTATGAAAGTAAATAATTTATGCAAACATGCCAAAATACACCGTTCTTTGAACGGGGATGAATGGCATCCTTTTGCGGGGTTTGAGTTAGCGATTATGGGGTCTTACCCCCAATAGGAATCTCTGCCGCTAAGATGCCCAGCCCTTTGGGTGGGGAGCTTCACTATTGGATAGATTTGGTATAGTTTCATAAAAGGATAAATAGAAATATGGTAAATTTTTTGAAGAATTATCAAAAGATAATGTATAGTGGTTTAGTGATATTTGCTATTTTTAGCACTATTTCCATATCTGGCCAGTTAGTAGGTTCTATTATTGCTTTATTAGGCTGGATTATGAAAATAGTATATGAAAAGAAGATAAATTTAGAGAAAAATAGTTTAAATTTACCTATATGTTTATTTTTTTTATCAATTGTAATATCTACTTTATTTTCTCCATATTTTGAAAATAGTGCCGATAGAATTAGATCAGATGGAGAAAAAATATTATTATTTTTTTTAGTGGTGATTGGAGTTAAAGAAATAAAACATAGTAAAATTTTAATAAATATTTTGATTATATCTGCTGGGGTTGAATCTGCTTACATATTACTTCAATATTTTTGGAAAATATATTTATTTAATGTAGTAATTAGTAAAAATTTACTTACAGATAGAAGTCTTGGCGGTTGCTTGAGTATGGTAATTCCTATAACTTTATGCTTGTTTGGAATTCTATCAAAATTTGATAAAAAACTACTAGCTTTGATAATTTTAATTATAATCTTATTTTTATTGTTAATTGTTAATAACACTAGAGGAGCATGGGTTGGAGTAAGCTTAGTAATGGTAATCTTAAGTATTATTGAATATAAAAGATTTCTATGGTTCTTTTTGAGTATATTTTTGATTGCTTATTTTATATTGCCTTTTCATATAAAAAGTGGGACCTATATTAGAATTAAAAGTATATTTGAAAAAAATAGTTCAAATTTAGAAAGAATATCTTTTTCCAAGGAAGCTTTAATAATGATTAAAGATAACCCCATATTAGGAGTAGGACCAAATAATTTTAAATATTATTATTGCAAGAAGCATAATATTAAAATGGAAAATTTTTGTCATAAAACATGCCATAATAATTTTCTAAATATTGGAGCTGAAATGGGCATTTTAGGGTTGTGTACATTTATATATTTATTAGTTATTTTTTATAAAAATGCTATAAATAAATTAATAGAGTTTAAAGGTTCTGATAATTTTTGGTTAATTTTAGGAATTATTTTATCAATATCTTCAATTTTAACAGGAGGAATGTTTAATTATTCATTAGATTGTAGAACAGGATATTTATTTTGGTTTTTGTTAGGTATTTATGTTAAGATGACCTCTAGTAACAAGGATTCTTCTTGTGGCGCAAGGGAAGTAAGTTGATTTGTTGACATCCAAGAATAGATATGTATATTAATAATTATCAAAAAAAGATATTATTCATACGAAATGATAAAATAGGTGATTTATTATTAACCCTTCCTGTGATAAAAGCAGCAAAAGATAAATATCCAGATTATAAAATATCTATATTGGTTTCAGAATATACTAGTAATCTTTTAAATGATATTAATTATATTGATGAGATTATAGTTGAAAAAGAAAAGCATAAGAGTTATGTTGGTTTGCTAAAACTAATAAAGAGAATTAGAAAAAATAAGTATGATGTTGGGATAATTTTATATCCTTGTTGGCGAAATGCAATAGTATCTTTTTTATCTTTAATTCCTATAAGGATTGGAACGGGATATAAATTATGTAGCATATTATTTAATAAAAAAGTTTATGTTCATAGAACTAAGAATAAATTAATCCATGAAACTGATTATTGCTTAAAACATTTAAAATATTTTAATATAAATCATGCAGATAGAAAGATAAATTTAACAAAAAGAAAGAAGGATGAAGATTATATAAAAAAGCTGTTGGATAAATTTAAAATAGAGAAGGAAGAAAGACTAATAGCTATTCATCCTGGAAATGGAAGGTCAGCACTTAATTGGTCAGTAGAGAATTTTATTAGATTAATAGATTTAATAACAAAAGATAATAGAATAAGAGTTGTTTTAACTGGCACCAATGGTGACAAGGAGATTATAGAGAAAATTAAAGATGGCATAAATAAAGATTCAAAAGTAATTAATTTGTTTAATCAGACAAATATTAATCAATTACAAGCATTGTTGTCTTTTTGTAATTTTTTTATTGGCACATCTACGGGTCCTATGCATTTAGCAGCTGCAGTAAAGACTAGAGTTATAGCATTATTTTCACCACTTCTTCCTCAACGACCGGAAAAATGGAGTCCTTTGGGTGAGGGTCATACTATCGTGCTACCTGAAGGAGTAAATTGTAGTCGAATAAAGTGTATATTAAAAAAGTGTAAATATTATAATTGTATGGATAAAATAAAACCAGAAGTGATTTGCAACATTTTAACAGAAAGGATAAATAATGAAAAAAATTAATATAGGGGTTATAGGTGTTGGACATATGGGGGAGTATCATGTGCGTACTTATACAGAAATAATTGGTGTTAATTTAGTGGGGGTGATGGATATTGACGAGAATAGAGTAAAGCAAGTTGCTCAAAGATATAATACCTCGGCTTACACTGATTACAGAGATCTTCTTGGGAAAGTAGATGCAGTCACAATTGCCGTTCCTACTTATTTACATTATGAAGTTACTAAGGAATTTATTGAAGCAGGTATTCATGTGCTTTTAGAAAAACCTATGACTGAAGACTTAAATCAAGCTAAAGAATTAGCGAATATAGCTATATCTAAAGGAATAATTCTGAAAGTTGGTCATGTAGAAAGATTTAATGCTGCAGCCCAAGAGCTTAAGAATATTGTAAATAATCCTATTTTTATTGAGAGTCGTCGTCTTGGTCCATATAATGGCCGCATTAATGATGTAGGAGTAACTTTAGATTTACTTATTCATGATATTGATATTGTTCTTGGTTTGGCAAATTCTCCTGTAAAAGAATTAAATGTTGCTGCTAAGAGTATTGTATCTAGTTTTGAAGATATTGTTAATGTTCAGATGGTATTTAAAAGCGGGTGCATGGCCAATGTTACTGCTTCTCGAATTACTGAAAATAAAGTTAGAACTTTAGCTATTACTCAAAAAGGTGCTTATATATATTTAGATTATGCTAACCAAGATTTACATATACATCGCCAAGCAACTTCTAAATATATTCTAAGCAGAGAGATACTTCGATATAAACAAGAATCTTTTATCGAAAGAATTTTTGTCCATAAAGATAATCCACTAAAGCTGGAACTAAAAGATTTTATAGAATGTATATTTACCAAGGACCAATCTTTAGATCAATTACAAGAGAACTTAAAATCCTTAGAAATTACCTTACATATTTTAGATAAAATAAATCCAAAAAGTGCGGTTAATCGTAAAAATGAAATATAAAACAATGTAAAATTATTGCAAGCAAGAAAATGATGAGTTAGAAAAAAGTAAAGTTAAATATTATTTCTTTTTACCATATTTATATTTCCTACTATTGTAACTATTTTGATTTCATAAATACAGATCTTGGGATAATTCCAAAAAATGAAAGAATTTAAAAGAATAATAAAATATTTAAAACCCTATAAGCTGCGAATCTTGGCAGCCTTATTTTGCATGTTGATTACATCTACAGCCACCTTGGCTATTCCGTGGATAGTAAAAGATTTGGTTAAGAGTGCGCTAATCGATAAGGATGTTGTTAAGTTAAATCTAATTCTGGGAATAGCAATAGTAGTAGCATTTGTTTTAGTAGTTTCTAAATATGGTCAAAACTATATTATGCAATATATAGCCCAGAGAGTAATTTTTAGAATTAGAAATAATGTTTTTGATCATTTAACAGCTTTATCTTTAAAATTTTACCATAATCAACATACCGGAAAAATAATCTCAAAAGTAATTAATGATGTTTATCTATTGCAAGACTTTATGAGTGCAGGAATTATAAGTTTGTTTCGAGAACCATTAATATTTATTGGAGTGTTGTGTTTTATTATTTATATTCATTGGAAGCTAACTCTACTTTCTTTAATTGTAGGACCTCTAATTGTGCTTACTATTCATAAATTTGGACAAAGAATGCGTAAAGTTGCCTTAAAAGCTCAGGAAAAAGTTGCTGATGTTACAGGAATACTTCAAGAAGTAATTACAGGTATATCTGTAGTAAAACTTTTTGGGAGAGAAGAATATGAAAAGAAAAGATTTAATTTGGAGAATGAAAGCTATTTTAAGTATTTTATTAAAGGAATACGATTAATGGTAGCTTCTTCTCCTATTGTAGAACTATTATGTATGATAGGAGTAATTGTTGTTCTTTGGTATGGTGGATATGAAGTAATTTATGGTAAAATTACCACTGGGGATTTAATTGCCTTTGTCTTGTATTTAAGTGCTTCTTCACAACCATTAAAGAAGTTAGCCGATATAAATATTAAAATTCAACAAACTATAGCTGCTTCTAGTAGAATTTCGGAGCTTTTGAATACAGAAATAGCCATTGTTGATATGCCCAATGCAAAAGATTTGCCAAAAATAAAAGGTCATATTAAATATCAAAATGTTTCTTTTAGCTATGATAATGCAAGAGAAGTATTGAAAAATATAAAATTAGAAATAAATCCTGGTGAGACTTATGCCTTGGTTGGGCCTTCTGGAGGAGGTAAGTCTACTTTAGTTAGTTTAATAACTCGTCTTTACGAACCTACTTCTGGGAAGATTCTTATAGACGAGTTTAATATTAAGGATGTAAAAATAGAGAGTTTAAGAAATCAGATAGGAGTTGTTTCTCAAGAAATTATTCTATTTGGTGGCACAGTAAAAGAAAATATTGCCTATGGAAAAATGGAGGCAAGTTTGGAAGAAATTATAGAAGCAGCCAAGGTTGCTAATGCGCATGATTTTATTATTATGCTTCCCCAAGGTTACGATACAATAATAGGCGAGAATGGTTATAATTTATCTGGTGGACAGAGGCAGAGACTTGCTATAGCTAGAGCTATTATAAGAAAACCTAAGATTTTAATCTTAGACGAAGCCACCTCATCCTTAGATGCTGAGTCTGAATTATTAATAAAAGAAGCTTTGGCTAGAATCATGAAAAACCAAACAACTATTATTGTTGCCCATCGGCTTTCTACGGTAATAAATAGTGATAAGATTGTAGTTATAGATGGAGGAGAGATAGTAGATATTGGAACTCATGAAGACTTATTGACTAAAAAGGGACTATACGATAAACTCTATAATCTACAACTTGTTTATGATGCAGTTTAAAGTCAGATGACAGAAGACAGATATCAGAGGCTGGAAAATAAAAGATAGAGAGTGGAATGTAGAAGGTAGACAAAAATAGGAAAAAGATTTTAAGATTTAAGACAAGAGGCTAAGGAAAGAGAAAGAGGGAATGTGGGAGATGGGAGAAGGAAGAAATTAGAAGCAAGAAGAAAGAAAAAGAGATGAAAGAGTTTAATTTATGGAGAACAGAGAAGATTTTATGATAAAGAGATGGATTGAGTATTTTTTATTTTTAATTGTAGCAAATACTATTAAAATGCTTCCTTTAAGTATTTCTTTTTTTCTAGGGAGTATCTTAGGAAAAATTGCTTATATTGTTCTTCCAAAATATAGAAGAAAAGCTTTTAGGAATTTAAGATTAATTTTTCCGGATAGCTCTAAAGCAAAAATAAAATTTATAACCCATAAGATTTTCCAAAATTTTGGTAAAAGTTTTATAGAATTTCTGCATTTTTCTAAAGCTAATAAAGAAAATATTAAAAAGTATGTTACGGTAGAAGGTATCAATTATCTAAAGGAAGCTTTGGAAGAGGGAAAAGGAATAATTATTTTTAGTGGGCATTTAGGTAATTGGGAGGTAATTCCTTTAACTTTTGCTTTAATGGGGTATCCTATGAGCGTATTAGTGAAAGGGCAGAGCAATAAATATATTGATAATATGATAAATAGGATAAGAGAAAAAGAAGGTACAGAAGTAATTGATTTAGGACGAGCACCAAAGAAAATTATTAATTTACTCCAAAATGGTAAGATTGTAGGTATGGTGGGGGATCAGAGTAAAGATTCCGGAATAAAAGTAAACTTTTTTAATAAACCTATTTTAGTTCCTCAAGGAGCAGCATCATTTGCTTTGCGCTACAATGCTGCAATACTTCCTACTTTTGATATTCGCGAAGAGAATAATAAGCATAGGATAATAATTGAGCCACCACTTACATTTTCAGAGTCAGAGAAGGAGAAGATTACTTTAGAAGATATCATGAATAAGTTGATGAAAAAAGTTGAAAAATATGTTGATAGATATCCGGAACAATGGATATGGTGGTATCATCAATGGAAAGAGGATAATAGATAATAAATGATAGCTCAAAGCGATTGCATACCTTGTATTATGAACCAAGTTTTAAGAGGGGTAAAATTAGCAACTCATGACTTGGCTTTACAGAAAGAAGTCTTAAATGAAGTAATGAAATATCTTTGCAGTGTTCCTCTTAATGTTTTTTATTCTTCCAAAGTTACTACAAAGGCTCATAATATTGTAAAGAGAGTATTAAACTGTTACGATCCCTACAAAGGAGTAAAAGAAGAATACCAGAAGAAGGCTTGGGACTTGTATCCTTATTTAGAGCATTTAATTGAAGACACTAAAGATCCTTTTAGGACTTGTGTAAAACTAGCTATTGCTGGAAATTCTATTGATTTTGGAGTGGGGGATAGCTTTGATTTAGAAAAAATTATAAACGACATGATGAATAAGGAGCTTCCTATAGTTGAATATGAGAGCTTTAGAAATGACCTGAGTTTAGCCGAAAAAGTGTTGTATATTGCTGATAATGCTGGAGAATTTGTTTTTGATTGGCTTTTTATTAAAGAGTTGCACGATAAAGAAGTTAAATTAATCGTAAAAAATGGACCTATTCTTAATGATATAACTTATAAGGAAGTAAAACAACTTAAATTAAGAAATGTAGAGATAATCCCTGGTTCAAGTTCTATTGGATTTCCACTTGATGAAATTGAAGAAACATTAAAAAAAATATTCTTCTCTTCGGATATAGTTATAAGTAAAGGTCAAGGAAACTTTGAGACTTTAATGGAGATTAAAGCTCCTATTTATTTTTTATTTCAAGCTAAGTGTCAATTAGTGGCTAAGATATTAAAGGTAAATTTATGGGATGGCTTATTGCTAAAACAGAAGATTTAGAAAAAGAATTAAACTCACCTCAATACGAAGCAGTTACTTACCCCAATGGCCCTCTTTTAGTACTAGCTGGTGCTGGTTCTGGAAAGACTCGAGTAATTACTTATCGCATTGCCTATTTAATTAATTTGGAAATAATGCCCTATCAAATTTTGGCGGTGACTTTTACTAATAAAGCCGCCAAAGAGATGAAAAGTAGAGTTGTGGACTTAGTAGGTGTAAGAGCCAGGTCAATGTGGATATCTACTTTTCATTCTATGTGTGCACGTATATTAAGAGAATATAGTGACATAAAAAACTTTACAATCTATGATGATTATGATCAGTTAAAGCTAATCAAGGAATGCTTAAAAGAGTTTAATATTAATGAAGAGCAGTACAAACCTTCTAAAATATTGGCCTCTATTAGCAGAGCTAAAGATAACTTAATTAAACCTGAGGAATTTTCAACAGATAATACCTTTAATACCATAGTAAAAGATGTTTATCTTAAATATCAAAATAAACTTATAGAGAACAGAGCTTATGATTTTGATGATCTAATTTCAGAAGTTATTTATCTGTTTTATGAGAAAAGAGAAATACTAAGTAAACTTTGGGAGCGTTTTAGGTATATTTTAGTTGATGAGTATCAAGATATAAATTTTGCTCAGTATGAATTAATAAGATTATTGGCCAAAAAGCACCAAAATATATGCGTGGTAGGGGATGACGATCAATGCATTTATCAATGGCGAGGAGCTAATATCTTTCATATTCTTAATTTTGAGAAGGATTATTCCCAAGTAAAGACAATTAAGCTTGAAGAAAACTACCGTTCTACAAAAAGTATTTTAGGAGCAGCCAACAGAGTGGTTAGATATAATAAGCAGAGAAAAGAAAAAACTCTTTGGACCAATAGAGAAGAAGGTAAATCTATAGAAGTGTTTAGAGCTAACAATGAATATGAAGAAGCAGAATATGTGGCTTCTAGAATAATAGAACTTAAAAACAAAGAAGGAAGATCTGAACATGGGTTTCTTGTTTTATACCGCGTAAATGCTCAATCACGTATTTTTGAAAATATTTTCAGAAGATATAATCTTCCTTATACTATTGTTGGCGGATTAAGTTTTTACCAAAGAAAAGAGATTAAAGACTTGGTGGCATATTTGAGAATACTAGTAAATTCAGATGATAGAGTAAGTATAGAAAGAGTCATTAATGTTCCTTTACGAGGAATTGGTCAAGCTAGTTTAAAAAAAGTAAGGACCTATGCTATAAGCCATAAAATAAGTTTTTTTGAAGCCTTGTCAAGAGTAAAGGAAATAAGCAGTATAGGAAAGAAGATAGAAGATTCTATAGGTCTATTTGTAGGGTTAATAAAATACTTAATTTCAAAGAAAGAGGAACTAGTTTTATTAGATTTAGTAAGAGAAGTTATTATTAAGTCCGGTTATAATTCTTATTTAAGGCAAGAATATATAGAAGAAGATGCTATGCAGCGCATAGAAAATATAGAAGAATTTCTTTCTATGGTTAAAGAATTTGAAGAGAATAGTGAAGATAAGAGCTTGGTTTCTTTTCTAAATCAAGCCCAACTTATTTCAGATATAGATAATTGGAAAGACATAGAGTCTAAGGTGAATTTAATGACTTTGCATAATGTTAAGGGATTAGAATTTCCAGTGGTTTTTTTAGTGGGATTAGAAGAAGGAATATTTCCTCATCTAAATGCTTTGAGGGAAGACCGCTTAGAAGAGGAGCGGCGTCTTTGTTATGTAGGAATAACCCGGGCTAAGGATAGGCTTTTTATAACTTATACTAATTATCGAACTTGGCATGGCGTTACTCGAGAAAGCTCTCCTTCTTGCTTTCTAAAAGAATTAGAAATAGAAGAAAAAAGGGTAGAGAAAAATGAGGATAGTTATGTGGCAAAAGATAATAATTTTATGGGAAAAGTAGTTTGTCACAAAAAATGGGGAAAAGGAAAGGTAATTGCTCAGAGAGGTAATGGGGATAACTTGCAGTTAACTGTAGGTTTTGTAAATGGAGAAACCAGAGTATTGATGAACAAATATGCGAAGTTAGAGATAATTAGATAGAAGCAAAGTAGAATTGGTAGAAATAGAAGAAGATATGTTACCGTCAAGATTAAATGAAAAGTCGAGTAAGTAAGGTTCAGCTTGGAAGAAATATTGGTAGATCAATCTAAATTGATACTCAACTTCCCCTTCTTTTGCAACAAGATTTTAAATATCATCAAGAGAAAGACGCAATTATCCCTTTAAGAAATTCAGGTTTTTATATAGAAGACCAAAAGAGCTTGAATCTTTAGGTCTTAGGATCTTTGGAATAACTTATGGCCTTCTTCATAAGGATTGACCAAGCCTCTTGATAGGAGGCATCCTGAAGCTCAGGTAGTTGAATAGGAACCTGGCCATCTAAGGCCTCATGGGGTCTCATAAAGTTAAAGTATATCCCAAAGAGAAGATTAAAGACCACGGCCCCATCCATTGATTTAAAACCGTG